>CAZZMK010000038.1:0-9046 GCA_964655185.1 uncultured Nitrospirales bacterium
TAACCATACCCCTTAGAAGGTGCAAAAATGCCCCGTGCATGGTATAAAAAAACCCCCCATTTCCCCTCCCCCCCCCCCCCCCCCACTTCACCCACAAACCCTTCAACCTATCAACCCTTCAGATTTAGAAGCCATCTTTCCGAAGAGCCTAATAGAACAAGAAATCTCCCAGGAAAGATACATTTCTATCCCTGGAGAAATAATGGATATATATAGACTTTGGAGACCAACACCTTTAAGAAGAGCTTATAGATTAGAAAAAACTCTCGATACTCCTGCAAAAATATTTTATAAAAATGAAAGCGTTAGCCCGTCAGGAAGCCATAAACTCAATACAGCAGTAGCCCAAGCATACTACAATAAAAAAGAAGGTGTGGCTGGACTCACTACAGAAACAGGTGCAGGTCAGTGGGGTACTGCCTTGTCAATTGCATGTAGTATGTTTAATCTCGAATGCACAGTCTACATGGTAAAAATAAGTTTTCAGCAAAAGCCGTATCGTAGAACATTAATGCAATGCTACGGTGCAAAAGTCATTCCAAGCCCAAGTGATACTACTGACTTTGGCAAGGAAATATTAAAAAGTGACCCAAATAACACGGGGAGTTTGGGAATAGCGATATCTGAAGCAATAGAAGTTGCAGCGAAAAGCGGTGGAAGCAAAAAGTATACGTTGGGAAGTGTATTAAATCATGTGCTTCTTCATCAAACTATCATAGGAGAAGAAGCAAAGTTGCAAATGGAAAGTATAGATGAATACCCTGATATAGTTATAGGGTGTGTAGGAGGCGGTTCAAACTTTGCAGGGTTAGCATTCCCATTTGTTCACGATGTGCTCAAAAAAGGCAAGAAAATTAAATTCATTGCGGTAGAACCTGCTGCTTGTCCTACGATGACAAGGGGGATTTACGCTTATGACTTTGGTGATACAGCAGGTATGACACCACTCTTGAAGCAGTACACTCTTGGGCATAAATTTATGCCACCGGGGATTCATGCAGGCGGACTAAGATATCATGGTGTGGCTGCACAATTAGCACACTTGATAAAACACGGGATAATTACTCCTACTGCTGTACTTCAAAATCCTGTTTTCCAAGCAAATGTGTTGTTTGCAAAATGCGAAGGGATAATCCCAGCGCCAGAAAGTGGACACGCAGTAAGAGTTGCCATTGATGAAGCGCTAAAATGTAAAGAAAGTGGGGAGTCGAAAACCATTTTGTTTAATTTAAGTGGCCACGGACATTTTGATATGAGTGCATATGACGAATTTATTAATAGTAAATTACCTGATTATGAACTCGAAGACGAGGTTCTTAAAAGAGGCTTTGATGGTATTCCGAAGGTAGACTTATAGAGTTAACTTTTAAGAAATAACATATTAATAGCGGGATTAAGTTTAGTCCCGCTATTTTTTTACTTCAATAATATATACCTTATTAGAAAAGCCAATGCTATCAAATACATCCAAGGGTTTATATCTTTATACCTTCTTAGGAGCAATTTTACCACCACAAATGAAACACAACCCATACTAATACCTTCAGTAATCCCATAGCCAAAAGCCATGAACAAGATAGAGAGGAAAGCAGGAATACCCTCACTCATATCTTCCCATACAATTCTCTTTATAGTCCCCATCATTAAAAAGCCTACCAAAATAAGAGCAGGAGCAACCGCAGGATACATACCAACTTTAACATTTTCTATACCTAAGTGAGCATAATATTCAGGAGCCACATTATAACCGAAGATGGCAAGCAACGGAACAAAAGGAATAACCAAAAGAAAACATATACTTGTAACTACTGATGCTAAGCCGGTTCTCGCTCCCATTGCTACACCAGATGCACTTTCTATGTAACTCGTAACTGTGGAAGTTCCACACAAAGCCCCTATACAAGTTCCTAATGCATCGGCGAGAAAAGCTCTTCCTGCACGGGGTAATTTTCCTTCTCTCATAAAACTCGCTATATTTCCAACACCTATAAGCGTACCAACAGTGTCAAACAAGTCTAAAAAGAAAAATATAAATATAGCCAGCAAAGCATCTTGCCATCTATCAATCAATTCTCTAAAATTCAATTGAAAAAATGTTGAAAATGAATAACGTAATTCGGGAGATTTCCACGGAATAACACCTAAGAATAAATAGCAACAAACAGAGAAAATTAAACCTATTATAATTGCAGAACTGACCCTCATTCCCTGAAGGAGAATTATTAGGGCAACTGACATCAGAGCAACAATGGGAATGGGATTTTTTAAATCACCTACAGAGACCATAGTACCCTCATTTAACACTATGAGCCCAGCCCATTGGAGACCCACAAATGCAATTAATAATCCTATTCCTCCTGGAATAGCATTTTTCAAACAGTCAGGGAAGATTTCTACAATCCTTTCTCTGAATCTAAATATAGACAAAACCACAAACAATATACCCGAGATAAAAACAATACTTAACGCACTTTGCCAAGAAAATCCCATTGTAAGACAAATTGTAAAAGTAAAAAGGAAATTTTCGCCCATGCCGGGGGCAAGTGCAATTGGATAATTAGCCAATATTGCCATCAAAAAGCACGCTACCGCAGAAGAAATACAGGTTGCAAGTAAAACAGAGCCAAAATCCATCCCAGCCAGGGAAAGGATTGATGGTTGAACAAATATTATATAACTCATTGTGCTAAAAGTAGTGATTCCACCTATAATCTCTCTTTTTAAAGAAGTTTGATTTTCACTTAACTTAAATACCTTATCTAAAAGTTGATTCATGAATCCTTCTCCTTACAAATACCTTTGTTGGATATCTTACATAGGTCTTCTAACTCAGCACATATCCCAAGAATCCTCGACATTCCACACACAAATAACTCTTCTTTGTTCTCCCAACTCCTCTCTTCACAGGATATAGAAATTAAAACCAACTTTTCATCCCCAGCACTAATAAGAGGAACAGCAATTAACGACTTCCCGCCATCTATACTTACAAACTTTGAGGTCCTATAATCCTGAAGTATCGACCTTATTAATATAACCTCAGACCATGAGAGCGATTCTAACAAATCCTTTATATCATCGTACGAGACCCCAGATAAGTCTATATTCGGGAGAGATAATATAACTGAAATGGTTTTCCTCTCAAAACTAACTTTCAAAATAATCGAGTAATCAAGTTTCAATACTGAATTCAATATAGATACACACTTAGTAAGTTTTTCATATGGACTTTCATCTACTTTCCTGACAACCATAATAGACTCATTTATGCCTGTTAAATAACTTATATATCTACTCTTTTCTTTTTCATCCAAGTTTAATTGCGTCGAATAAAAACTGTTTAAGACTTCTATCTGCTTCTGTAACCTAATATTCTCTCTTTGAAGATTTTCAAAAACTTTTAGGGTAATCCCACCCACCCCATCTTCTGAAAATACAAATATATCCTTCCCAGTATCCATTTCAGATGGTTTTGAAATAACCAACTTTTCTGCACTATTTACACCGACATCAGGTATGCTATCAGACATTGAAGGTACATATAAAGGCTTTAAAAACTTCAATATATAATTAAATTTATTTATCAGTGAATAATAATCAGAAAAAATAAAATCTTTTGGAGAAAATTCCCTTTCTGTGGGATTTTCTAACCAGCGATTGGCTTTTTCGAGAGGTTTCTCAAGAAAAAATGTGAGAAGTATTGATAATATTACTGCAATTAGAAACTCCGCAGTGCATATCAAAAGAACACTTTCCCACTTATTTTGTGACTCACGTAATAAAAGCGGAACCTGACATACACACAACAAGGGATAATCATATAGGAAAGTATAATTAAATAGTACTACAACTTTTCCTAAAACTTTATATATTTGATACCTCTCCGAATTTGCTGAATTTCTTTCTAAAAACGGCTTTATATCTGGTGGGATATTGTCAATATTGACATAATTTTCAAATGTTTTTCTATCGATACTCCCATAGTTTAATCCGACCCGCCCTAATATAAGGTCATCCTTCAAAATATATGTTTCGATGTTATAATCTTTGTAGATTGAACTAACCGCATTTTGAAGCCAAGACCAATCAATTGTAAAACACACTGTAGAAAATGGAGAATCTTCGTACCCAACTGCAATCGCTACCAATGAAAGTATACTCTTCTCGTTTTCATCGAAAGTCGGTGCTGTTATCCAAATCTTGGGTGTGCCCTTTCTATTATTATGAACCTGAGTTAAAGAAATCTCTGTTGATTTTTTATACCATCCAAGAAAAGTTAGTGTTTCAGTGAGTGGAACCTCTTCAATGTTTTCTTCAAGCATTTGTACACCGTCTTCAGCCCATATTGCGGTTTTCCTCACTATCTCCTTATCACCTAAAACTTGGTAGATAGTTTTCCAACCTTTCTCTGACGGCGAAATCGTATACTCTCCTCTATTTGGGAGTACCATCTGAACTGATTTAACATATTTCTCTTTTACTAATATTGGAATAAACAATGTGTTTAATAAAATTCTATCGTTCGTATTAATCACTTTTGTAGCACAAATTGCTTGAATTGTCTCTATAAGGTCTCTAACTCTTTTATCTGCTTGGAATAGATAATTTTCAACATTCTGAATTTTACTTTCTATGTAAAACTTTTCCCAGTCACGAGTACCAGCGACATCCTTAAAAACAAAAATATATACAAATAAAGAGAAAACAAAAACAAAAAAGAACAAAAAGAAACCAAATATTAAATAGCGAATTCTTATCATAAGGAAATACTCATATGCTTTCTGTTTTAATAAGTATAGAAAAAATTAGATTTATAAACAATTAAAGGGGACCTACAAATGATTATTGTATTACTATTCTGTTTCACATTACTTGCTATATCTCAAACCCTTTCATCTGCGGATGAAATGCAACCTAAAAATTTTTACACTTGTTTTCAAACTTCTACAGGTTTTCACCCTACTATAGATATAGGCTCCGACCTCGCTATAGTCTATGGAACGTCTCCTAAATTACGAGAAAAAATTGAAAGTTGGAAAAGAGAAGGTTATAGGGTTTCCTATATGACTGGTATCTCTTGGGGAAACTATGAGAGTTACTACGTTACCGAAAATGGTATTAAAGTAGAGGAGATTCAGACAGATAAGAGTGGGAAAGTATGGATGCACGGTAATAGTAAAACAGTGGGCTATAATGTGCCCACCGATAGTTATATAGAATACTTAAAGAAAGAAGTAATTACTCCACCACTACAACTGAAAGTGGAACACATTTTTCTGGAAGAGCCTGAATTTTGGGCAGTGACTGGGTGGAGCAATGCATTTAAACAAATTTGGAGAAAATATTACAACACAGAGTGGGTTCCTCCCGATACTTCTGTAGAAACGCAATACAAAGCAAGTCTCTTAAAATACCACTTATATACAAAAGCACTTAAAGAAACAATGCAATATATAAAATCCCATAATACAGAGGAACACTATTTTGGGTGTTATGTTCCTACACATACACTTGTGAACTATGCACAATGGAGAATAGTAAGCCCTGAATCCATGCTGACTAAAATGGAAGAACTTGATGGAATTATTGCCCAGGTATGGACAGGCACCGCCCGCACACCTCACCACTATAACGGTAAAATAAGGGAGAGAACCTTTGAAACAGCTTATTTGGAGTATGCACAATCCGTAGGAATGGTAATACCTACTAATAAACATCTAATATTTCTTGCAGACCCCATCGAAGATAACCCTAACCGAGATTGGGACGATTACAAGAAAAATTACGAATGCACCGTTACCGCATCATTACTTTTCCCTGAGGTTTATACCTATGAAGTCATGCCCTGGCCCAGTAGAATCTTCAACAGTGAGTATCCTGTGTCAAAGGAAAACAAAGAGACAAGAGTAAAAATACCACCCAGTTATGGCACTGAAATATTAACGGTAATAAATGCACTAAATTACATGAACCAAACATGTGTAGAGTGGATTTCAGGAAATTATCCTATAGGCGTGATAATCTCAGATACTTTGATGTTTCAAAGGGCAGAGCCAAATCCAAGTGACCCTCAACTTAACTGTTTCTTTGGAATAGCAACTCCGTTAGTTAAGAATGGTATCCCGTTAAAAATTGTGCAACTGGAAAACATTTTAGAGTATCCAGTTCTTGATGACCTAAAAATTCTTCTACTTACATACGAAGGTCAAAAACCCCTTAAAAAAGAATTCCATTTTAAAATAAAAGAATGGGTTGAAAAAGGTGGCTCTCTACTAATTATAGATGGGCTAACAGACCCTTATAATAACTTACAACAATGGTGGAGAGAGGAAGGATTTGCTTCTCCTACAGAGCACTTGTTGAATATTTTATCTGTTGGAAATTCTCCAAATGATGAGCCTGTAAAAGTTGGAAATGGTTGGGTGTGGTGGATAAAAGAAGACCCTTCAAAGTTAGCAAAATCAAAAGATGGCGGAGATAAACTACTGGAGTGGGTAAAGAGGATTTCATCAAATGTTAATTTAGATTTAGAAACCAAATGTTACTTCCACTTAAGACGGGGTCCTTATCATATATGTGCTGTTATGGATGAGACTAAAAATGAAAAATCATATGTATTAAATGGAAAATTTATAAATTTGTTTGACCCCGCTTTAGAGATAAAGAATACTGTCGAATTGCCCCCTGGCTCAAGGGCAGTTCTATTTGACCTAACCACAGCAAAAGCAAATGCGGTACCTCCCACAGTACTTATTTCGGCAGGAAGGGTAGTAAGAGAAGCGAAATCTCCAACTAAATACTCATTTGTAATAAGAGGTCCCGTTAATATACCTGGAAAAGCAATCATTTATCTTGATAAGGCTCCAACAGCAGTCTCCAGCGTAGAAATTAGCAATTTCTCATATAACTACAATTCTGAAAATAATCTGCTATTTATTGACTTTACACATTTAGGTAAGCCTATCTCTTTTGATATTGCCCTTCAATGATTGATAGGATATATACCTAATTTTAAAAAATTAAAGAATTTTGAAAATCTTGCTAACAATAGAGTTTGGTAAAATCAAAAATAAATATCAAAGAATAACTTGAAGTGAGGTGGATCGGGCTATGATTACAGCAGAAAAGATTCAGACATTCGCAGAAACCGTGAGATTCAATAAAGAGAAAATTATCAATTTATTGAACCTTATCAACCAGGGGTATCACCTCGATTACATCTATTACTATCATAGAGATGAGGTAGGTATTGAGAATTGGAATTTTCTAGTAAGTATAGCGGAGAAATATAGAAGGTTTTTAGATATAGAAAATAAGAAGCAAAGAACACTAAATGAACTAAGCGAAAATGGCTTATTAAATGACGAACTCGCTGAAGAGATTAATAAAACTACAGATTACTATTTGTTAGATGATATATTACTCCCTCTTAAAAAGAAATCCCCTGGGAGGTCTAAAAAAGCCATTCAGTTGGGGCTATCTAAGTTAGCGGACTATATTTGGAAACAATTACCAGTTCAAGAACCATTAGAAGTAACAGCAGAATCATTTGTAAACTCTGAAAAATTAGGTATTACTCCTGAGGAGGCTATCTCAGGTGCAATTACCATACTTTCAGAAAAGATTGAACAAGATTACAAAGCCAGATACATAGTAAAGAAGATTTTCCTCGATAAAGGCGTTTTAGTCTCTACATCTACAAAATCACCTCAAAATCAGAGGACTCAATTTGAAGCATACTACAATTTTAGAAAACCTGTGAGAAACATCGGGAGTATCCAGTTCCTTCAAATAATGAGAGGAATGAAATTAGGTTTTCTGAAGGTTAGTATCGATGTTGACGAATCTCTTGTAGTAGATGAATTATTGAAAATTTATCTGAAAGAAAAAGGAAGTGTATTTGAAAACGCCATAAGGATGAGCATCCAAGAAGCCTTCAAGAGGCAATTAAGAACTATTTGTGAAAATCGTGCAATTGAGGAACTTAAAGAAGATATAGAAAGAATTTTCCTCGCAGATATGAGGGTTTCTCTCCAAGAAATTTTAATGTTCCCTCCTTCTAACGTTGATGTTATTCTTTCATTAATGCCATCCGAAGAAGAATGGGGTGTTTGTGTTGTCGACAGAGATGGTAATTTGCTCGAATCAGCCTTAATCCAGCCTACAACTTCAGGATTAGAATCATCTCCCGCACAGGAAAAAGTTAAACACTATATTGATACCTACCAAATTAAGCATATTGTAATAGGAAATGCTCGAGGAATCGAAGATGCTTTTCAATTCGTAGGTGAAATTGCATCTCAATACACAAACCCAAGGATTAGATATGTAACCTACGAAGCACGATATGCTGAGAATTTCTCCCACACCAAAATAGCAGAGGTAGAAGTTCCAAATTATCCCGAGAGAGTTAAAGAAGCCTACTACTTAGCTAAATGCTTTATGAATCCCCTAAAAGAACTTATGAAACTCCCTGCGGTTTATTTACCGGATGGGATACTACACAAAGAAATCAATGAAAGGAGGTTTAATTTTACAGTTAATCAAGTTATAGAGCATTGTGTAAATACAGTAGGAGTAGACGTTAATAAGGCAACCTATCATGAACTAAAATACATTGCGGGTATTAGAAATGAACTTGCCCAAAATATAATTCAAGCAAGAAGTAATAATGGGGGGTTCAAAACGAAAAAAGACCTACTAAGTGTAGCAGGAATGACCGAAGAGATATTTAAGCAATGTGCTGGTTTCCTATTTATCAATGGAGGAGATAATCCATTAGACAGAACCAGAATACACCCTGATTGGTATAGCGCAATCGAAACTTGTGCAAGTGAATTAAATATAACAATTGATTCATTATTTTCTTCATTCAAAAATGTGAGACTTCTCATCAAGGCATTAGAAGATAAAAAACTCCTCGGCAGGGAAGCAATAAGACTTATTGCTAAAGAGTTGAAAAATCCGGGGAAAGACCCAAGAGGTGTATTTGTATTTCCAAGATATTCTGATGGCATTTATCGGGTATCTGACTTAAGAGTTGGAA
>CAZZMK010000039.1:0-30647 GCA_964655185.1 uncultured Nitrospirales bacterium
GTGAATTAAATTATAGGAATATTTTTAAGGCAATAGCGGAAACGGGTTACGATGGCTTTGTAGCACTTGAGTGTGGTCACTCTACAGGGAATTACGAGGAGACTTTGAGAGCAACTCTTTCTTGTTTGGAGGGAATATAATAACATTTAGGCCTAAGTGTTATCGAAGTTACTTTTGTTTTCTGACGAAAGGTAAACGAGGTATTTTTTAAGAAAGAAGGGGAGAAGGGATTTGTATTGTAAGATTGTAAATGAACTTAAAAGTATTATTTTGAAGGAGTTCCCTGAAATTGGCGATGACGAGTTAAATATTTCCTCTCCTCCAGAATTAGTTCTTGGGGATATTGCTGTTCCGCTTTTCGCAATTTCAAAAAAGACAGGATTGAAATTACCTGAAGTTGGAGAGCGAATTGCGAGTAGAGTTAGTAGTCTTTCTTGGGTAAGTAAACATCAAATCGTAGGTGGTTATCTTAATTTGTATCTTGATAGGCAGTTGTTTGCACGAGAAACCATATCTGAGATATTCAAAAAGGGTGCCCGGTACGGTTCTACGGGGGTGGGTACAGGGAAAAAAGCACTTATAGAACATACCAGTATCAATCCTAATGCAAGTCCGCATGTTGGTAGAGCGAGAAATGCGATGCTTGGGGATACCATTTCTCGCCTTCTGAGATTTGAAAACTATGATACGGAAGTTCATTACTATGTGAATGATATGGGTAGGCAGATAGGATTGTTAGTTTTGATTTCAGATGAATTAGAAGGGCTTGACTTTAATGGTATTCTTGATGCTTATGTGAAAGCAAATAAGAGGGCCGAAGAAGATGAGGACTTTGCAAAGCGTGGCTATGATTTACTTGCTAAAATGGAGCAAGGAGATGAAGAGGTAAAAAGAAAGTTCTTTCGTGTTACGGAGATGTGTCTAAAGGGTCAACTGGATATATTAAAGAGGATAGGGGTTGATTACGATTATTTTGATAGGGAATCAGATTTTCTAGACTCAGAAGAACTAAATAAGGTTCTTGAAGCACTGAAAGAGAAGGGCGCGTTGTTTGTCGATGAAGAAGGAAGATTAACAGTGGATTTATCTAAACTTGGTTATACTCAAGAGGAGGGAAGATATTTTGTATTAAGACGAGCCAATGGAAGTTCAATGTATGGATATAGGGACCTTGCCTATACTATATACAAGAGCAAGCGTGGTAGTGATGTTAACATAATTGTTCTTGGAGAAGACCATAAATTATATGCTCAACAGTTATCTCTTATTTTGAGTAGTGCAGGTTACAAGTTTCCAGAGTGTGTGTTTTATTCGTACATATTGTTGAAAGAGGGGAAAATGTCTACCCGACAGGGGAATGTTGTACTTCTATCAGATTTTTTGGATAAAGCATCAGAGTTGGCTCTTCAAAAGGTAAAAGAACAGTGTACAGACCTATCAGAGGAAGAGCAAAGAACAATAGCAGACAAAGTGGCTGTATCCGCAATTAGGTTTGCTGTTTTGAAAGTATCTCCTGCAAAGAATGTAGTATTTGATTTTGATACTGCTCTTTCTTTTGAAGGGGATACTGGGCCATACCTACAGTATGGGTGTGCGAGAATAAAGTCTATCTTACGGAAGTATGGTCAACCTGTTAGTGAGGAACTTTCCGAAAAGTTCTTGATAACATCTGACGATGAATGGATATTAGTAAGGCGTATTGCTGAGTTTCCTGAGGTGGTATTGAATAGTTTAAAACAGAGGAATCCTGCGATTATCGCAAACTATACGTTAGACCTTGTCCGTAAATTTACTACATTCTACCATAATTGTCCTGTATTGCAAGCAGAGGATGAAATTATCAAACTTAGCAGATTGCAATTGTGCAAAGCCGTTCTTCAAACGTTAGAAAATTCATTTAATTTATTAGGAATTCCAGTATTGGACCGGATGTGAGGAACTAGTTACGGGGACTGAATAAGAAGCGAATGGGAGATATAACCATTTTGGATGAGTAATACCATTCTTTGCGAGTTCTTCGGTAGCGAGTTGAAAACCTTCTTCCAATGTTTTTATCTTTTTTCCACCTAATAATTCCACTTCGGATTCAGACATTTCTGTTAGGAAATAAGTATAAGGCGATTTTTCGATTGTGGATACCACAGTCTGTCCGTTTACTTCTCCCTCTTTAGTCATTTTATCTACCAATTTTTTAACATCCTTAATTTCTAACCAGTTTTCAAATCTATAACCTCCGATTCCTTCGATAGAAGGCGCTATTAGTATAATCCTCCCGTGAGGTTCTTTTCTTGCTAACCATGCGTTTACCAAGGCTTTATGACTTTGAAGATAATTTTTTACATTCCCTGCATTAGCAATTACTATATCAGCCTTTTCAGGAATTGGGGTTTCATATATTGTCCGAGCAAGTTTGATTCCTTCTTTGTGTGCTTGTACTAATTCTCCAAAAAATATGCCTACAATTTTCTTGTCCGGAGAAAGAACAGTGTTTAGAGTAATAATAGGTTTGTCTATCATCTGCGTTGCTTCAAGCATATCTTCTGCGACAGGATTTTTCTCCATCTTACCAAGTTTTACATTAGGATGAAGGTATTGTGTTTCTGGGTGTATGCTAAGAGTATGGTTATGTTGTATGGTAGGTAAAGCGGAAAGACCTGGTACGAGAGACTTTCTCCCACCACCAAATCCTGCAAAATAGTGAAAGACAATAGTTCCTGTCAATATTATCAACTCACTTTCCATTACACTTTTATGAATATAGATTGGTGTGTTTCTAGAAGTATTTCCTATAAATGAGTACTCATCAAGGTTGGTCGGCGATGGAATTACTATTTTTGAGCGAAATTCTGAGTATACTGAATGGGACATAATGTTGATAAGTTCTTCTTCACTTGGTGGCCGATGTGCTCCTGTTGCTATGGCAAATCTGATATTTTCTGATTGGAAACCATGTTCGTACAAATAATAGAGGAATTCTTGTAGAATTTTCTCTATTCCTGTATATCTGAAAGAATCAGATAGTACTATAAGAATATTGCTAAGTCTGGATTTTTTCCTGGTTAATATGGGGGAGATATCACCAATTGGTTGTTTCAAAGCTTTATGGAGAAGAACAAGATGGTTATGAGGTTGGGTATTAAACTGAGGGCAAAATGAACCGAGGTATTCTGACATTGGGAGAGTTGCTTCCATTAGTGTAGATTGAT
Source organism: uncultured Nitrospirales bacterium (assembly GCA_964655185.1). Taxonomy (GTDB): domain Bacteria; phylum Hydrogenedentota; class Hydrogenedentia; order Hydrogenedentales; family Hydrogenedentaceae; genus Hydrogenedens. The sequence goes on from CAZZMK010000039.1 coordinate 3,207, forward strand.
ACTCGAACTTAATTTGTATATTGCCTAACATAAGGATAAATCTTTTAATGAATTTGCATTAATATTTTATATAATGATAAAAAATACTTTGGAATATTAAAAAACTTTAGACGAGAGAATATTATATGGTATTCGATAGAGAAAATGCGGTAAAGGGAAAGAAAGAGTCAGCGTTTACCCTAATAGAACTTATTGTTGCTCTTGCAGTCTTGAGTATAGCGATAACAGTAGTGGTGCAAATGTTTTCTATGAGTGTAGATATTTCTCGCAATGCACAAAATGCGATCTTGGCACATATGATAGCGGAAGATAAATTGGAGTATGTGGTGAATTATCCCGAGAAATTCAAATGGCAGATACCTCAAAATTACAGATTTGGTGAGTTTTTTAGGGTATTGACATCACCTGATGAACCGGAAACGGGGAATAGAGTAGAAGATTTTGCTTTATTACCTCCCGATTGGGGACAGTATCTAAAATATAGAAATGCTTTGTCATCTTATAGATGGAAGGTTCTGGGAAAGTTATCTTCACCTAATAGTGATGTTTTTGAGGTAAGCGTAGTAGTCAGTTATAAAGAGTCGGGTAGAACGAAGTATTATGTTTTGACCTCTTATGTTCCGAAAGAGAAAACTGTTGGTAGGAGCGATGTATGAGATTCCTATTTAGGAAAAGAGGTTTCACTCTTATTGAAATTCTTACTGTATTAGCGGTACTTAGTGTTTTGTCCACAATTGGGGTTGTTATGTTTGGGAAGATAATGGATTATCAAAAGAAAAAAGATATCTTTCAGAGTTTGAATATTCGTTTTCTTGATATCGCCATCAGGATGGGAGAAGATTTTGACCAACTTGCTTCTCCTAAAATTTCAGGCGGGAAAATTATAGGTGAACGGCATATAGAAGAGAAGAAGAGGTATCAATCAGTGCCTCTTGATGACGATAAGCTTACTCTTCCGGTGGCAATTACCAATTCGGATGGTAAAGCTAAGTCGGTTTATGTAAAGTATTATATCGATAGAGATTTAGGTGGGGCGCCTAAATTAGTGAGGGTAATTACTAATGTGGAAAGCGGTAGTGTAGAGGGGGCTAAGGAAATTCTGTTCTCAGGTGTGTTTGCAATGCGGATATTTTATTATGACGGGAAAGATTGGGTAGATTCATGGAATAGAGATTATTATCCAGAGGCCATAAAGGTTTGTTTTGTGCTTGCTGATGAAGATAAGCCGTGGGAACAAATTGCGCGTGAGAAAGTTTTCTGGATAGGAAATACGTTATGAGAATAAATAAGTGGAACTTTATACCTTTAATTAAATCTAACACAGGAGTTGCTTTAATTATTGCTGTTTCACTTTTAGGTATTTTTTCTCTACTGGGGATGTATTATGTAAGAAGTAGCGAAATTGACCTAAAGAGAGTAAGTCTGTTACTGGATGACTTAAGAGTGAGAGAGTATACTCGAGCAGGGTTAAATGTTGTTCTTACTGAGATTGAGAAACGCTGGGGAAATGGAACCATTGAAGAATTAATAAGTAAAGGTGAGTTTCAAGTGGATGTCCCTTACTATGTATCCATATATAAAGGAGATGGGAAAGTTGAATTGGATGTTTCTGATACTGTTAGGGTAAGTGTACGGATTAAAGTTTACGATGAGAGTGGGAAGGTAAATATTAACCTTGTGCCTGTAAGTGTTATTCAAAAAATATTAAAAGTGGATGGAGAAACTGCGCGGCGATTAAAGTCGGAATTTGATTTGCAAAGTGGGGGTAGATGGTTATATGTGTTGGATGAAATATATAGTAAGGGAGTTTCACCAGATAATATAAGTTTAGAAGATATTTATAAATCTTTATCTACATGGAATGCGGGGAGTCCTGATAACCCTATCCCGTATCTTAATGTTAATAAAGCGTCATCGGATGTTTTAAAGGCAGTTTTTAATTTAAATGATGCTGAGGTAGAAAAAGTTATCTCGGCGAGGCCATTTAAAAGTTTAGAAGAGTTGATAAACTTGATAGGAAAAGACCCCTCAAGTTTCAATATAAAAATAGGTAATTTGTCAGATACAGAATGGGCTTTTCCGTTCACGGGCAAATCAAATAGTTTTAAGGTTGTGGTAACAGGCGAATTAAAGAGGGAAGTTTTAGGCTCACACCCCAGAACTACAAGTTACTCTTTGGAAGTAGGGATAGTTATTGTGGATGGTAAGGCAAAGGTTGTTTGGAATAGATTATTGAAGTAGGTTAGGAACTTAACTTAAGTATAGAGGAGAGCCATTATGGCTGAGAAAGGTACAGAGGGAATCAAAAAAGTTCGTAGAACCAGAAAAACAAAGGCACAGAGCATAACTGAGATTGTAAGGGAACAAGAACAGGAAGTAGCGAATATATCATCAGAAGGTGTAGGTGAGGTTAGCAGAAGGACTTGGGGTTCTATCCTATGGCGAACTGGTGTAAGGTATCAAGAAATTACTGATTTCCTAAGACAATTAATAATGCTTTTAGAGTCGGGTACACCACTTTTGAAGTCGCTGAAAACATTAGCTCAACGTAGTCAAAGTGAGGCTTTACGAATTATGATCAGTGACCTCGCTGTTTACGTAGAGGAAGGAAATCCGCTTTGGCAAGCTTTCGATAGATACCCGCAGTATTTCGATACAGTATTTGTAAGTTTGATTAAAGCAAGTGAAGCGAGTGGTACGTTAACAACTGTTTTACAGAGATTGGTAGATTACAGACAAAGAAGAGAACTTCTGCGTAGAAAAGTTAGAGGGGCACTCTTCTATCCAATAGTATTGGTTATAGCATGTTTAGCGGTTTTGTTGCTTCTGACCAATTTTGTTGTGCCTCAGTTTAGAGACATGTACGAAAAACAGAATATTCCTATACCGCGTGCTACTGAAATATTTTTCCAAATTTCAGATTGGTTCAGAGTTTGGTGGTGGTTACCAATAGTTTTAGTATTGATTTTAATTGTTGTCTATCAAGTTTGGTTTATAAGAAATCCGTTACGTAGGCTGGCTGTAGACAGAGTTAAGTTAAAAATTCCTGTAATAGGCAAGATTATTCATAAATATGCTATAGTGGAAATGATGAGGACGTGGTCACTTCTTCTTAGAAGCGGATTATCTATGCTTACATCTTTAGACCTTACCAGAAATGCTATACATAATCTTGCAGTTGCTCAAAGCCTCCAAACTTTAAGGGATTCAGTTGAACGTGGGGCGGGATTAGAAGCGCCATTACGAGCCTCTGCCGATGTTATACCGCCCGTAGTTGCAGATATGCTTATTACTGGAGAAGAATCAGGTAGTCTTGACAAAATCGCAGAACAAATTGCTGATATATACGATAACGAAGTTCAAATCGCAGTTAATACTTTGGGTGAAGCATTACAACCCATTTTCACTGTGATAATAGGGTTTATTGTGGTTACATTGTTTATTTCTCTTTTCTACCCGATGATTTCTATGATAGAGCAAATATCCAACGCAAGTGTGTAATTGTGTAATTATTTTTGAACCTTCCTTAGATATTAAACAAATCATCAAATAAATGTAAATAACTGATTTGAATTAGCCTTTTCTAATTTGTAGCGTTGCATCCTTTTAGATTATTTGAAGGCTTTCTTAATGGTTTCTAAGTCTACGCCGAGTATTTCTTTTGCTAGATAATCAAGAGATTCTTCAGGTCCTGTGAAGTGGAAAGTTCTATGAATGTGTTCGATGGATTCTTGTTTCTTCAATTCTGCAGCGGGTGAGGATGTCTCAAGTTCGTAGAAAGGTCCGAGAGGTTTTTTCCCTGGACCTACCGGACCGTCATTATAAGAGTTAATAACATCGCCATTATAAGGTTCAGATTGCATTTCCCACATCGAATTAACATAAGGCATATGTTTCTCAGGCTTATTGTATTGGACAATGGTTAAGACATTATTTTTTGCATCGTACGAACCGGCTACAGATAAAGCACGCTTTGGTGAAATGCCAATTTTGCTACGGTAGTTGCCATCACCTTTGAAGAAAAGAACGTTATCGAGAACTTTTAGCCTATCTGGTGGAACTTTACCAAAGTAAGCATCGTTGACCTTAGGTCCAAGTTCACTCTCGGGTCCTGGAAGGAAAGGTATTACAATTGTAGTATCTGGAGATGGGTTGAACATACCTAATATCCATATAGATAACAATCCTTTTTCTTTTACCCAGTCTTTATCACCAATATTAGTAATCTTGTTGACAGATTGAAAACCTACATATTTCAAATCTGATGGTAGTTTAATACCTAATAATCCTGCTATCCTCTCTTTCGGGAGAACTGATACACTACGTTCTATTAACACTTCAAACTCTGTTCCGCTCCAGTTCTTGACCTTGGCTACTTTTTTGAAACTTGCTTCGGTTTCAGACTGAGACACTATATCATATGGTTCTGTATCAATTACTGAAGGTGTTTGCCAGTGCTCAAAATCAAATGGAACACCAGGCGGGAAGAAAATTCCAAACTGTCCACCTTCGGGACCCATCCAAAATCTGTCCTCTCCACCGTATACATTGATGTGAGGTTGAATTTTCTTTGATTCTATAAGTTCTCTGTTAATCCAACCGAAACTTAAACCCTCATCACCTTCCGCTGAACTAGTCATAACCCTTCCTTGGTATTCGGGCACAACTGCCACCAATCCTGAAGATTCTTTATCCTTGAGTAGAATCACATTAACATATTTTTTGAGGAATTCAACATCGTCTTTAAATCTTGTCTGGGCATAGGCTTGGTTTTGGGACACACCAACCAAGAAAATAACTATAGTTGTCATCCCTACAAAGATGCTTACCTTAAACATTGTAAACCTCCTTCTAAAAATGTTTTGTGTGATGTTGAAAGTATTTTAATTATATTTTATCTCATACCCACAAAAAAATAGAGCAAGTTGTACCACCTGTGTTTATGATGTAGCGGTAGTTTTGTATTTGTATATGACATATATTTTAGTATTGAGGAAAAATTATGTTTAATTGTTGATTAATAAATAAAGTTGAGATTGAGAATTAAAATAAAAAGTTCTTATAAACTTTTGTTATAATTACACATCTCTTAACATGGGAGGTCTAAAAATCATGTTTGGAATACCTAAAATTAGGAATAAGGAAATGAGTTTGAAAGAAAATGGTAAAGTTAGGATTTTACTTATACTTCCGTCTCATTATGACGATGATGGTTATCCATATAGGTTTTGGAAGGGGCTTTTACCATCCAATACACTTGTGTGTTTGAAGGCTCTTGTACTAAGGAGTGTGGAGAATGGAGAGTTAGAATGTGCTTCAAGTATAGAAGTGGAGACGTTTGATGAATATGTCCAGAAGATTGATGTTGATAAAATAGTTCGAAGGAGTAAGCGTAAAGGGGAAAGGTTAATAGTTGGATTGGTGGGGGTTCAGACAAATATGTTCGCTCGAGCAATGGATTTAGCACTTGCGTTCAGAAAATATGATATACCCGTTTTGATAGGTGGGTTTCATGTAAGTGGTATTATGAAAATGTTTGGAAAACCTACAGAGGATTTGCAGTATTTAATAGAAAATGGGGTATCTATTGTTTGCGGAGAGGTTGAGGGTGAGGGTGTGATGAGCATGCTATTAAACGATGCTATTGCTGGGAGATTAAAGCCGTATTACATAATTGAGCCATCTCCTGAGATTACAGATGCTCCTATTTTGCCTGCCTCTAAAGAATATTTGCGTCATTTTATGCAACCGATGTGCACAATTGATACTAGTAGGGGCTGTCCTTATAATTGCTCATTTTGTTCAATAATTAATGTTCAAGGTAGAAAATTGAGATGTAGGTCGGTTGAGAGGATTTTGGAAGTTATAGAAAAGAACTATGAAAATGGTTTTTACAGTTATTTCTTCACAGATGATAATCTTTCCCGTTCGCCGATATGGGAAAAATTATTTAAGGGGTTAATAAGACTTAAACAGGAACGGGGGATTAAAATAAGGTTCATGATGCAGATAGATACTCAAGCATATAAAATTCCTGGATTTGTAGATTTAGCTAAAGAAGCGGGATGTTATCTTGTGTTTATCGGGATGGAGAGTGTAAATCCTGCCAATTTAGATTCTATGGGGAAGAAGCAAAATAAAGTGGATGAATATGCAAAAATGGTTGAGGTCTGGCACAATGCGGGTATCCTTGTGCATGTGGGTTACATCGTCGGAATGCCGTTTGATACACCTGAGAGTATTCAGAGAGATGTAGATGTGTTAATGGATAGGGTAAAAGTAGATGAGGCTTCGTTCTTTATCATGACTCCCATTCCCGGTTCAAGGGACCATAAAGAAAGAATTGAGAAAGGAGAGAACTTGGAAAGAGACTGGAACAATTATGACAGTTGCCATGAAACATTTGACCATCCTAATTTTGAGAAAGGCGAGTTAAAAAACGCTTGGTTTGAAGCCTGGCATAAGTTTTATAGCAAGGCAAATATAGTGGACATTCTCCTGAGGTGTCCACCTGAGCAATATTGGAATGCTTTCTGGTTAACTTTATGGAATAGATATTCTACTTTATTGGGCAATCATCCTATGTGTATGGGCTTTATTCAGCGTAGGCGTAGGAAGGACCGTAGACCTACTATGGAGAAAGAAAGCCTTGTGAAGTTCTTAGCAAGAAGGGTCAAAGATTATTTTGCTATTTTTAAGACTGTTTGTAAGGTATTTTGGGAATATCAAGAGGTATGGATACTTACTCGAAAAGAGTTAAAAGAAAAACGAGTTCTTTTGGCAGAAGCGTATAAAAAATATAAAGAATATGAATCTTACTTGGTCGAGTATATAAAGGGAAGCAAAGTTGTAGATAATGCTTCTCAGGAATATAGAAAATTGATTGATGGTTTTAATAATATGATTTCAAATCTTGTTGACCTTACAAAAAATTATGATGAGAAAGTTGTAAAGAAATTTGCAATAAGGGTTAAATCTATTCAAGAGAAAATAGATAATGTTGATATGAAGTCCGTTTCGTTAGAGGATATAGTTAATACTTACGAGAAAGTAGCAAATTGGGTATTAGAATTGTATGAGGAATCGGTAGTTCGGAATGTTGCCATTAGGCGAAAAATTAAGATATTATGGCTGAGTTTTCTTCAGGACCTTAAAGAAAAGAAAATTAGAATTTCTAAATTATTTAAGTTGCCTGTGGCTCTGGTATGGGAAGTATACTGGGGCTTTAGATTTGCAATTTCTGCAGTAAGAATGAAGTAAAGTTATGAAGTATTAAGGTAGTAAAAATGAGTTTTGTCGATTTGGGCAATCGCAGGGTAGGAGTAGTTATGCTTCACGGGGCTTGTGCAATGAGTTGTCTATTTTGTATTACTGAAAATGTAATCGAAGAGATGAGACCCGAACAGGTATCTAAGGTTATAAGACTAATTAAGAGTAGAGGAATGGAAAGTGTAGTTTTTGGGGGAGGGGAACCTCTGCAATGGCGATACTCGCTTGCTGAGGTAATAAGAGAAGCAAAGTTATTAGGTTTACACTCACAAGTGGGGACGAATGGAGTTGGGCTAACTCCTGATAAGGTCCAAGAACTAAAAGCAGATAGGTATGTATTACCACTGGATTCGATTAAGCCTGAAACGCATGATTATCTCAGAAGAGGATATAGGTGGCACTTTGCACTAATGCAGAAGAGATTTGATTATTTAAGGAGAGAAAAAATACCTTTTACGGTTTCAACGGTAGTGTGCAGGTTGAATTTAGAAGACCTTGAAGGTATTGCAGAGTACCTTTTGAGCCTTTATAAGAATGGAGCATATATCCATGCTTGGCACCTCTACAATTTCCTTCCCTATGGTAGAAATGGCAAACCAAACGAAACTATTCTGAAGATTAGTAAAGAGGAGTATATGTCTGCTACAGAAAGAGTGAAATTAATGCAACTCCCTTTTTATGTGTTTAGACGACCCAATATGCAATTATCTCGTGAAGTAGATTTCTTTTGGTATCAAAATGGGTCTCTTAAAATAGGTAGCGAAGTTTGGGGATATAAATCCGTTTCCGTTTGATGTAGTTTTATTTTTCCTTTTCTTTTTCCGGGTAGACGATTGAAAGATGAAGTTCCTTTAATTGTTTCGGTGTTACTTCTGAAGGAGCACCCATTAGTAGGTCGCGTGCTTTTTGATTTAGTGGGAAGGCTATAACTTCCCTAATATTCGGGGAATCTGTTAAGAGCATAAGTATCCTATCTAATCCAGGTGCAATCCCTCCGTGAGGAGGAGCCCCGTAGTGGAAGGCTTTCCAGAGTGCGGGGAACTTTTTCTTTACTTCTTCGGGAGGATACCCCACTATTTCGAATGCTTTAAGCATTATTTCAGGTTTGTGATTTCTTATCGCACCTGATGACAGTTCTACCCCATTGCAGACGATATCGTACTGATAAGCAAGTATTTCCAAGGGGTCTTTGGTAAGGAGAGCTTCAAGTCCGCCTTGAGGCATAGAGAATGGATTGTGAGAAAAATCATATCTTTTTTCTTCTTCGTTCCACTCAAACATTGGGAAATCTACAATCCAGCAGAATGCTATCTCGTCAGGATTAATTAGATTGAGTTGTTTTCCCAGATATAGACGGACCTTGCCCATAAGCGGATTGATTTCTTTTCTTGCTCCTGCTCCGAAGAATATAGCATCACCTTCTTTAAGTTGAAGCCGTTGTATTAGAGATCTTTTCTCGTCTTCTTTCATGAACTTGGCAATAGGACCTTTAAAATCATTCTCTTTAAGTATCAGCCAGGCAAGTCCTTTTGCCCCTTCGGACTTAGCGTATTCTTCAGCGTCATCGAAAAATTTTCTTGGGAGAGCATCTGCGTTCTCAACTTTAATAACCTTTATTGCTCCGCCTGTGGCTATTTGGGCACTGAATACTTTCAGTTCTGAATTTGCAAAAATATCAGTGCAATCAACCATTTCAAGTCCAAATCTAAGGTCGGGCTTATCTGTTCCATATTTCTCGAATGCTTCTTTATATGGAATACGAGGAAACACTTCCCATAAAATCTTCTTATTAGAAAGTTCTTTGAATATTTTTACCAAAAGTAGTTCGAGTTCGTAGAAAATATCATCCTGAGTTACAAAAGACATCTCAATATCTATCTGATAGAATTCACCGGGGCTTCTGTCTGCTCTTGAGTCTTCATCACGGAAGCAAGGAGCAATTTGGAAATATTTGTCGAAACCTGAAATCATTAATAGTTGTTTGAATTGTTGAGGGGCTTGGGGAAGAGCATAGAATTGCCCCGGGTAGAGTCTACTCGGAACTAAAAAGTCCCTTGCTCCCTCCGGAGAAGAACTTGTAAGGATGGGTGTATGAAACTCATTAAACCCCCGTGAGATTAAGTGTTCCCTGACTAATTGGCAAAGTTTGCTTCTTAGCATTATATTCTTGTGCATAGTTTGTCTTCGCAAGTCGAGAAAACGATACTCAAGACGTAGTTCTTCAGGAACTTCAAGTTCTTTGTTAACGGGAAATGGTAGAATCTCTGAGGCAGACTCAAGATGATATTCTGTTACTACGACCTCAATCTCGCCGGTGTCTATATTAGGGTTGATAGTTTCAGGAGAGCGGGCAACTACCTCTCCCGTAACTGTAATTACGCTTTCATTTCTAACGGTTTCTACTTCGTGGAAAAAAGGCTTATCTGGTGTTACTACAATTTGTGTTATTCCGTAGTGGTCTCTTAAATCTATAAAAATTACTCCTCCGTGGTCCCTTTTAGAGTGAACCCATCCAGATAAACGAACTTTTTCACCGACATGAGATTTTCTTAATTCGTTACAAGTATGAGTTCTGTATGGATGCATAGTATTTCTCCTCGAGAGTTAGGGTAATTTCGGAGAGGTATTATATCAAAGTTAGGGATTTTTTTTCGTTTTAAAAAATCCCAGATTGGCGAGTATAATAATATATCTTTTTTCCAATATTTCTACCTCATTTAATATGAGTATGACCAAATTTATTCTGCTTTTAATCTGGTTTTAGGAGGTTATAAATGGTAAGAGTAGGTGTAATTGGAGCACTTGGTTATGCAGGAAGGGAACTCATAAGGTTATTGATTGCCCATCCTCAGGCAAAACTTACCTGTGCAGTAGAAGTAGAGTCGGGGAACAAGTTACAGGATTTGATACCGAGTTTTAGAAAAATGCTTGATATAGAATTAGAATCTTTTGACCCTAAAACAATTGCGAAAAAATGCGATGTTGTTTTTTTAGGTTTGCCAGCGGGAAAGTCGATGCCTTTGGTGGCGGAGTTATATAAAGAAGATGTTGTTATTATGGATTTGGGCTCTGATTTTAGAATTAAAGACCCAGTGGCATATTCTAAATATTATAAGTTGGAATATACTCATCCTGAGTTAGTTGAGAATTCGGTGTATGGACTTGTTCCTTGGTATAGGGATAAGATAAGAGACGCTAAACTGGTGGCAGTTCCCGGATGTTTTCCTATTAGCGTTATTTTACCATTGAGACCTTTGGTTGAAGAGGCTAATCCTGAGATTCCTATAGTGATAGATTCAATAACAGGAGTATCGGGAGCAGGTAGAGGATTAACAGAGGTTTATCATTTCCCTAACATGAATGAAAATCTTAGAGCATATCGTATAGGAAATCATCAGCATACGCCAGAGATTGAGCAAGAAATCGGAGGAAAATGGAAAGTACAATTTACTCCCCACGTTGCTCCAATTACTCGAGGAATACTTACCACGATAACCTTGAGGCCAACTAGGAAGATAGACCCAGGGGAGTTATATAGTTGCTACGATAATGAACCTTTTGTGCGAGTTTTACCTATGGGAAGTTTTCCGGAGATAAACTATGTGAGAAATTCCAATTTTTGTGATATAGGATGGATGTTTGATGAGAGAACAGGTAATATAGTCATAGTAAGTGCTATAGATAATTTAGTAGGTGGCACTGCTGGAATGGGAATACAGTGCCTGAATGTTAGGTTTGGTTTCCCTGAGGATACAGGACTGAAATTCCCAGGGATGATGCCATAATTATAGGAGAGTTGAATGTGAATATAGTTCCAATTGATGGCGGAGTGTGTGCAAGTGTAGGATTTGAAAGTTCCGCAGTTTCAGCAGGAATTAAAAATCCTGAGTCAAAGAGATTAGACTGTGCTTTGGTCGTGTCACGTAGTGAATCTTTTACTGCTGGCGTATTTACTACAAATAGAGTAAAGGCGGCTCCAGTACTTTGGTGTCAGAAAGTATGTGAAAAAGGGAAAGCGCGGGCTGTATTTATAAATAGTGGTAATGCGAACGCTTGCACAGGCGAAAGGGGATTAAAGGATGTAGAAGATACTGCAAGGGAGTTAGGTCGCTTATTAAAAGTTCCTGAAGATGAAATATTGATTTTGAGCACGGGTGTTATTGGTGTACCACTACCCATGGACAGGATATTAAAGGGAGTAAATGAATGTGTAAGATGGTTATCTCCTGAGAACCACTTAAATTCTGCTATGGCTATTATGACTACAGATACTGTTCCTAAAGAGTATGCTGTAGCAGTGCAAATGACCAAAGGGGTAATACATATTGGTGGTATGGCAAAGGGCGCGGGAATGATATGTCCTAATATGGCTACAATGTTGTGCGTGTTAACTACAGATGCAAAAGTTAATAGCGGATTTTTGAAATCATCTTTGGCAAACGCAGTTGCCAATACCTTTAATTGTATTGCTGTTGATAACGATATGAGTACTAACGATTCAGTAGTTATATTGGCTAATGGGATGTCAGGAATAGATGTTTCATTAGACCAACAAGACTCGATTACCTTTATGAACGCACTTGCTCATGTTTGTGAGAGACTTGCTAAAAGTATAGTAAAAGACGGTGAAGGTGCCACAAAATTTGTAGAAATTGAGGTATTAGGGGCGAGGAGTATAGAGGAAGCAAAAAAAGTGGCAAAAACGATTGCTACATCTCAACTATGTAAAACTGCTTTCTTCGGTGGTGACCCGAATTGGGGTAGGATTGTATGTGCAGTAGGATATAGTGGAGTCCCTGTAGAACCTGAAAATGTATCCCTGTGGATAAATGATGTTAAGTTGTTTGCAAATGGGCTACCTGCGGAATATGAAGAAAAAGTTGTTGCTGAGGCTATGAAAGAGAAAGAGTTTATTGTAAAGGTGGACCTTGGGATGGGTAATTATTCTACAAAATTTTGGACGACCGATTTGAGTTATGATTATGTAAAAATAAATGCGGATTATAGGACCTAAAGGGAGAAATAATGGAGAAGATTATTGAAAAAGCAAATGTATTAATAGAGGCGCTACCTTATATAAGAGAGTTTTTTGGTAAAACTGTGGTGATAAAGTATGGCGGGTCTGCTATGCTTGATGAAAGATTGAGACGCACCACAGCAGAAGATATAGTTTTGATGAAATATGTTGGGATGAATCCTATAGTTGTTCACGGGGGCGGACCTTCTATAAATGAAATGTTGAAGAAGTTAGGTATAACACCTAAGTTCAGTCCGCAAGGTTTAAGAATTACTGATGAAGATACGATAGCGGTAGTTGAAATGGTCCTTGCGGGAACAATTAATAAAGATATTGTTGCACTAATTAACAGAACAGGAGGTAATGCGGTTGGAATTTGTGGAAAGGATGGGCACTTGCTCTATGCAGAAAAGAATCTTGGCGAAGATGGAATAGATATTGGTATGGTTGGAAAAATTACTAAGGTTGAAGTAAAGATATTGCAAGTACTTTGTGAGAATGGTTTTATCCCTGTGGTCGCACCTATTGCGACAGATGATAGTGGAGGTATATGGAATATAAATGCTGATACCGCGGCAGGTGAAATTGCTTCTGCCCTTAAAGCGGAAAAGTTAGTTTTCTTAACTGATATGCCAGGTTTACTAAGAAATCCTAATGACCCGGGTTCTTTAATTCACCAACTTCCTTCAAACGAAGTAAAGATGCTTAAGGAAAACAAAGTAATTACGGGTGGAATGATTCCTAAGGTAGATGCTTGTTTGAATGCGTTATATAATGGGGTAAAGAGAACGCATATAATAGATGGTCGAATTCCACATTCTTTACTATTGGAGATATTTACTCGAGAAGGATTAGGAACGTTAGTTTATTTGTCTTAGGTAAAATTTTCTAGTAGATAACTAATCTTTAAATTACATTTCTGATAAGGAGCGATTTATATGCCAATGGACCCGTTAGAAATTATGTTTAAAGGTGGTATTTTGATGTGGCCCATATTATTCTGTTCCATTATTGGAGTCTGTATCATTATAGAGAGATTTTGGTTTTTGAGAAGGGCAAGTATTGACACAAGTGAGTTTATGGATACGATAAGGCAGGTACTGAGGCAGAACAGGGTTCAAGAAGCAGTTGAGATTTGTGATAAGGTGGATGCACCAGTTGCAAGAATTCTGAAGGCTGGGATACTAAAATATCGGAAGACTAAAGATGAAATAAGAGAAGCAATAGAAGATGCAGGACAAATGGAGATACCCAGATTAGAAAGGTATCTTTCTGCTCTTGCTACTTGTGCAAGTATAGCGCCTTTACTTGGACTCCTCGGGACAGTCCAAGGGATGATAAAATGCTTTGCAGCAATTCAGAATAAAAGAGGGCAGGTAAATCCATCTGATTTAGCGGAGGGTATTTCAAATGCGTTAATAACTACCGCTGCAGGGCTTACTGTAGCAATACCTTTATTGGTGTTTTATAACTATTTTGTTTCCCGAGTTGATAATATGATAGTTGAAATGGAAATCAGTGCCTCTGAACTTGTTGACTTATTGACTCGTTATCATGGTGAGAAGGAAATATAGAAATGAAATTCAAGAGAAACTTAAATAGGAACAAGTTAATTAAGGCTACAATAGATTTGACTCCTTTGATAGATGTAGTTTTTCAATTACTTCTATTTTTTATGCTTACATCTACTTTTGTGGTTACTGCGTCCATCCCTGTAGAACTATCTAAAAGTGAATCTGCAGAGCAACTTGAGCAAAAAGATGCTACGATTACTTTGAGATATGGGGAGGGTGGCCCAGATAATCAAGGAGAAATATATTACACGGAAGCAGAAGAAGTTCCTATTAAGAGTTGGCATGAGTTGACAAGGGCACTTGAAAGTTTTTATCAGCGTAAACCTGACGGGTTACTTTTGATAAGGCCTGATAGACGAGTACCTACTGAAAGACTTGTAAAGGTTTTGGGTATAGCGAACTCGGTAGGCATAAAACATTACGGGATTGCTGCAGTTCCTGCTGAACAAGAGAACAAATAAACATTATAGAAAGTGTAGTCAAGATGGGAAAGAAGCGCACGCGAAAATCCGTGCGCAAGCGCGAAGAAGAATTCGAGGAAGAAGGTGGAAGTATTAATGTTTCGGAATTAGTAGTTCCATTGGAAGAAAGTATTGTAGAAAACAAGTACGAATTGCTACTAAAGACTTCACCTCAGAGAGATTTGCTTCGGGAAATAAAAAAAGATACACATAGATTCTATTTAATAGTATTGTTTTCAATATTACTTCACCTTTCTGCAGTAACTGTGTTTAAGATAGTTGTATATGTTCCGAGGACTGACCTTCAATATTTAGATATGAAAGTGATTCAAGTAGAAGAGCCTGTGGTTGTTACCTCTTCTCAATTAAGGATTTCTAGTGATTCCCAAGCGCTTGGTTTAAGTAGCGGTAGTGATTTAATTGATGGATTGGTAAATAAAATAGAATTGCCTCGACTTGAATTCGAAGAAATGAAGAAACTTACTCTCCGAAGAACATTGGTGGAAGAAACAGATATAGAAGAACCACTTGTAAAGGAATTTAAGGATAGTTGGGCACAATTTGGTATGGGTGTAAGTAGGATTAGGGAATCTTTGTCTGCTCTTTCTCCTTTTAGTGAATCTCCAAGAGAGTATAAGGCAAAGACATCTGAAATATCTCCTATTCTGCGTCAAAGGATAGGGAACAATACAGATATAACATATCGGTGTCTTACACCTCCATACCAAAGAAAAATTCTTTTTGTTCCTTTGTCTTTTGATATTACAAATAGATTAGGGGAAGATAAATCCCAAAGTTTTGAATTTATGTTGGAAGTAAATGCTGAAGGAAGGGTAATGAAAGTTACAGACCTAAGTATTGAGGGCGGTGAAAATCTTGAGTTCGTAAAGGAATTAGTAGGAAAAATAAGGTTTGAGCCTATTATTGAAACTTCTTCTGAGGACAAAGAGACTCAGCAGATTACCCTGAGATTCAAACTGGATGTAGCAAATCAATGATAGAGATTTCTGTTACATGGGCTTTTATTATATTTTCTTTTGTTATTCTTCTTGCTATTATCGTTTTGTGGTATCTTTCTGAATTGAACGCCAGAAAAATCTACAGTTTTTATAAAGAACAGTACGTTTGGAAGTGTGCTTATTGCTCTTTCGTTTATCTTGATGCTGACTCGGAAGAAATTTCTCAATGCCCAAGATGTAATAGTTATAATGTGGCTTATCAAAGTGCAAATAATATTTTTGAGCCAAAACAGATAGTTACCGAAAACTCTTCCGGGGAAGTGAGAAGAAGAAACCCCTCGCGTAAGAAAAATCCTCATGCTAAACATCGAGGTCCCCGAAAACGTAGGTAAGTTATTGCTTTTTGAAGAAGTTGATTATTTTAGTTATTAAGGACTGCGGAGGATATGGGTCAATGTGTTTTAGTTGAGAAGATTTTTGCAATTCGTAATGGGAAGGGTTTTCCTTAATTCTGATGGCACAAGCAGTTATATTATCAATTCCTCCTTCTTCTATTGCTTTCTCTACGAGAGAATTTAGTGCTAACGATAAATTATCTGAGTCCAATAGAAGTTGAATCATTGTGTCTTCAACCATATTTGACAAGCCATCTGTGCATAATAAGATAGTATCATCTTTTTGTAAGTATAATGAGAATAAATCAACCTCAATAGATTCTCTCACTCCTAAGGCTCGAGTAATCACATTTTTCATATGATGATTTTTTGCCTCTTCTTTTGAAATTAAACCTTCTCTTAATTGCTCTGCTACTACAGAATGGTCATTAGTAATTTGATGAATTTTTTTATTGCTCCTATGGATATAAACTCTACTGTCGCCAACTTGAGCAATATATGCGGTATCTTCGAGAATTACCACTGATGAGAGTGTAGAACCCATTCCGTAATAGTTGGGATTGGAATCACTTAAAGTATAGATTGCTGAGTTGGATTTCTGAACAGCCTTTAATAAAGCATCTGGAATATTTTCACAAGTTGAATTGTAATATGTCTCCCACAAAGTTCTAACAGCGAGTTCACTTGCGTGCTCACCTGCAACTGCGCCTCCCATACCATCAGCCACTGCTATAAGGATGCCTTTGGTTTTATATAACTCTTCGTTATTAGGTACAGATAAGATACATCTATCTTCGTTGTTAGCCCTTTTTAAGCCTATATCAGAAATTAGTGATACGAAGTAAGTATCGTTAGACCATTCGTATGTGTACCTCTGATTATCTCTTGGACCTATTTCAACTAATACATTTTCCACAACCCTACCCTTAAAGATGTAATTGCTACTAATATAATTTTATCACTTAGAATTTGTTTTAGTTTTGTTTTCAAAGCCAGATATCCTCGCACACACGTAAATAGGTCTTTGTTTGACCTCGTCATAAATTCTTGCTATATATTCACCGAGGAGACTTATTCCAAGTAAATTAATTCCTCCGAAGAAAGAAGTGGTTATTAGTTGTGAAGCCCAAGCGGTAACTGCTAACCCAGTAAAAAGTTTGTGATAAAGAGCAAAGAAAATCAGTCCTACACACAGTAGTAGACTTATTAAGCCTGCTATTCGAAAGAGGAAGATAGGAACATAAGAAAAAGAGAAAAAAGCATTCATTGCAAGAGTCCATAATCCTCTAAAACCAACCCTATTTTTTTTGTCATATCTTGCTCGTCTTTCTATTTCAACTCCTGTTTGCTTGAAGCCTACCCAACTTCTTAAACCAGGAAGATATCTATTTCTTTCAGGGCATTGCTTTAATACTTCAATAACCTTTCTATCAATCAATGAATAATTTCCTGCATCTAATGGGAGTGGGATTTGAGATGAAATGGATAAAATTCTGTAAAATAGCCATGCAAATAGCCTAAATAGCCATCCCTCTTTGCGAGATTTTCTTATAGCATAAACAACATCGTAGCCCTCACTCCACAGTTTTATGAACTTTTCGAGTGCTATTGGATCATCTTGTCCATCTGAGTCCATTATTATTACCGCATCTCCCGAAGAATGAAATATGCCCGCAGTAATAGCAGATGGGGCACCAAAATTTCGTGCAAGATGTATCCCAAATATTAACCCTGGATGCTTACTTACTAATTCGTCGATTTTCTCACCACTACCATCGTTGCTACCATCATTGACGAGGATAATTTCCGTGGACTCGAGAATGTCTAAGTTTGTGAGCACTTTAATAATTTCGGTAACAAACTTTTCCAGAAACTCTACTTCATTATATACTGGTGCTACTATTGAGAATCTTGAATTTTTAATATCTCTCATTTCTATTATAATTTAGGTTTTAACAATCCAACCGCTATTTCAATAGGATTAATACCACTTAAAAGTTGAATGCCAATTAGTATTGTTAAAATCATAATAACATAATTAAATAATTTTTCTGAAATTTTGTTATGTAACCATATGCCCAGATAAGAACCTATAGGGACAAGAGGGATAAGTAACAGGTCGAACTTTATTACCGCCCAATCAATTAATCCTACCTGGATGTAAAAAGGCAATTTGGTTAGATTTATCAAAGTAAAAGTCCACGCTACTGTACCTACAAATAGAGTCTTACCTAAATTTTTTGAAAATAGAAATAAACTCACAATAGGACCCGCTGCGTGGGCCATTGTAGAAGTTAAACCTGCAAGTATCCCTAATATAATTCCTGTTTTAACTCCGAACTTTTTGTTTTCTACAAGTTTCATAGATATTTCACGAGCCCAAATGTATAATGCAAATATAATTGCGATAATACCTACAAATTGTTTGAGAGGTTTTTCATATTGTTTAATGTCGTTTTCTCCCATGTACCACCACAAAAATGAACCTATCAATATTCCTATTATTGACGGCAAGTATATTTCAAGAATTGGCCTCCATACTTTATTCTTTCGGTGAACGTAAATCGCGTTTAAGTCACATAAAATCAGAATAGGTAACAGAGTAGCGGTTACCTTGTTAGGGGGCATAACTAACATCATTAGAGGTACAGAGAGAATACCTGCTCCACCAGCAAAACCTGATTTACTTATACCCTGAATTATTACTCCAATGCCTACGAATATCCAAAAAATTACGGCTGGTATATTGGGGAGAGCATATTCGGAAATGATTTTTTCCATAGCAAACTTCCGTCTGAAACTATGTAATTATTGATATAAATGGACAGTATTTTAACACATGTAAAGATGCATTATCTCTGTATCATTCCTTAGAAAGTGGCATTAAAGTTTATTTTACTTTGGCTCAGTTTGCATAGCACAATTTTTTTCAGTATTATGTATTTGCTAATAAGGATTTTTTATTTTATAGATGATGAAGGAGGGTAATTATGTTAAATCTCGGCTATTTCTTAGAAGAGACTGCAAAAAGATATCCAGATCATTTAGCAGTTATTTATGAGGATTATAAGTTTACCTATGCTGAACTTAATAAGTTGTCTAATCGAGTAGCAAACATATTAACTCAAAAGGGCATTAAGAAAGGCGATAAAGTAGCCATAATGATTCCTAACCTTCCTTATTTCCCCATGATTTACTATGGCATATTAAAGGCAGGTGGAGTAGTAGTTCCCGTGAATGTGTTATATCAAAAAATGGAGATAGAACATTACCTACGCGATTCAGAAACAATCGCTTTCTTTGCTTTTCATGGTTGTGCAGGAGAAGCAATTAAAGCATTTAATGATGTTCCTACTTGTAAGCATCTGATAATAATTCCTCCTGTGGGTAATTTTAATGAACTTGAGTTCGGAGAAAATTTCAACAAGTTAATGATGAATGCGAGCGATGAGTTTGACCCTGTGCAGACTATGCCAGATGATACTGCTGTTATTTTGTATACATCTGGTACTACAGGCGCCCCTAAAGGTGCAGAACTAACTCACTTCAATATGTTTTTCAATGCATATTATGCCTCTCGTGAAATCGTTAGAGTTACTCCGGGATTAATAGCCCTTGCAGTGCTTCCTCTTTTCCATTCGTTTGGTCAGACTTGTGTAATGAATGCGAGTATTCTCGGAGGAGGTACAATTACGATGCTTCCGAGGTTTGAAACGAGGAAGGCAATGGAGGTAATTGTGAGAGATAAAGTTAACATATTGGCTATGGTGCCTACTATGTACGCCTTTATCCTAAATGTAGAAGATTGGCAGAATTATGACTTCTCGTCGGTTCAACTTGCTGTATCAGGTGGTGCTGCTCTTCCCGCAGATGTTCATCAACGTTTCCAAGAAAGATATGGGATTACAATTTTGGAGGGATATGGGTTGTCGGAAACAAGTCCTGTGGCTTCATTTACCATACACGGGGAGGAAGTTAGAGTGGGTTCTATAGGTAAGCCAATATGGGGTGTGGATATGAGGATTATGCGGGATGATGGAACTTTTGCTGAGCCAGACGAGATTGGAGAGATAGTAATTAGGGGACATAATGTTATGAAGGGATATTATAAGCGTCCCGAGGCTACCGCTGAAGTTATAGTAAATGGCTGGTTCCACACGGGTGATATGGGAAGAATGGATAAGGATGGATATTTTTATATAGTTGATAGGAAAAAAGATTTGATAATTAGAGGTGGAATGAATATCTATCCAAGAGAGATTGAAGAAATTTTGTATACGCACCCCAAAGTTCTAGAAGCGGCGGTTGTAGGAATTCCAGACCCTATGAGAGGTGAAGAGGTGAGAGTATATGTTGCACCGAAAGAAGGAGAAGAGATACAGCCTGAGGAGATTATGCAGTTTCTACAGGAAAGAATTGCCAAATTCAAATGGCCCAAAGATGTGGTTGTTTTACCACAACTTCCAAAAGGTCCAACTGGTAAGATTCTCAAGAGAGAATTGAGAACTATGCCAATAGTTTGATTTATTGTATTATGTTGAAAATTACAAAAAAGGAAATCACCTTTTTTGTAGTAGACAAACTAAAAAATGTGATTTTAAATAATAAAAAAAATATTTTTATAAAATTGAAAATTTTGTTGACTTTTAAGGCTTATATATAGTATATATATTATTGGTATGCTACTAAATATTGGTAGCATACCCTGTGCAAAATACTAAAAAAATTAAAACTCTAAAAAGGAGAAAGGGAAATGGCCGCAACGAAGAAAGCCGCTGCAAAGAAAGCCACAGCCAAGAAGGCCACTGCTAAGAAGGCGGCCGCAAAGAAGGGCTGTGCAAAGAAGTAACCATTGCCTGAGAACAAAAACATCTATCGGGCGCAGGCTACTTTCATAGTAGCCTGCGCTAAAGTTTTAAATGTTGTATAATAATCTCATCTTTTCTTAACAATTTAATGTAGGAGGAAAGTTATGTTAATAAAGAAACTCCTTTATGTAGTAATTTTAACTGGCTTCTTTTTAACTTTTTCTTTTGGTAAGAATTGCTTTGCTGAGGATTTGATTAAGGTGATGACTTTTAATTTGAGATATGGTACTGCTCCTGATGGGCCTAATCATTGGAATAATAGAAAGGATATTTTGATTAACGCTATAAAGAAGTATTCTCCTGATTTAATTGGTACTCAAGAGTGTTTGGATTTTCAGGCTAAATATATTGTTGAATCTTTACCGGAATACAATTGGGTAGGTCGGGGGCGAGAAAAGGATGATGAAGGAGAGAGGGTAGCAGTGTTCTATAAAAAAGACCGATGGGAACTGTTAGAAGAAAAATATTTTTGGATTTCTGAAACCCCTGAGGTTCCTGGCTCGAAGTCCTGGGATTCTGCTTGTCCTCGAATAGTAACATTCTTAAAACTCAAGGATAAAAGTTCTAATGGCTCAATATACTTTGTGAACGTTCACCTTGACCATAAAGGTAATGTTGCAAGAATGAAGGGTGCAGAGATGATAGTAGAGAGACTAAAAAATGTTGAACAAAATGTTCCTGTAATTATTACAGGAGATTTTAATACTCCTGCTGAAGAAAGTGAGCCGTGGAAATTATTTATTAGTAATGGGTATAAAGATGCGTGGTGCGAGGCTAAAGAAAAAGGGGGACCAATATCAACCTGGTGTGGGTTCAAGGGTCCAGATTATTCATCTACTAATAGAATAGACTGGATTTTGTATAAAGGGAATTTCACAACTAAGAAATGTGAAACTGTTATATACAATGAAGATGGTAGATATCCTTCCGACCATTTCCCTGTTTTTGCTATCTTAACTAAGTGACAAGTTGTATATCCGTTGCCTTAAAAGTTTACAAGTAGTATAATACCTCCCAAAATTATTAAGTAGTAAAAGGAGTAGTTCATTGCCGAGGGTGAAAGTTATTACTTTTGATTTGTGGGATTGTTTGTTTATCGATGACAGCGATGAGCCAAAAAGAGCAAAGGCAGGTTTGCCTCCTAAAAAGGTTGCTCGTAGAGAGATTTTGCATCGGGAACTTTCAAAGTATGGAGAGATAGATAGGAAAATTGTCGAAATAGCTTTCGATGTTGTGGATTCTGCTTTTAAGAAAGTATGGCACGACCAATTTGTTACTTGGACCGTTTCAGAAAGGCTTTGTGTGTTATTAGAAGGGCTAAATCGAAATTTGCCTACAAATGTATTCAATGAGATTGTTCGATGTTATGAAAATATGGAAGTAGAATTTATGCCTGACCCTGTGCCCGGTGCGTTGGAAGCACTGGAAATATTAGCGAGTAAATACAAACTTGCAGTAGTTTCGGACGCCATATTTACCCCAGGTAGAAATTTAAGAGAGATATTGAAGTCAGCAGGTATGTATGATTTCTTTAGTTTTTTTGTATTTTCTGATGAGATTGGCTTTTCAAAACCTCACCCTGCTGTGTTTGAAGCAGTTGGGCGTCATTTTGAAATTGATATGAAGAACTTAGTACACGTCGGAGACCGTCCCCATAATGATGTTATCGGACCACAGTCGTTGGGTGCTCGAGCAGTTTTACTTACCGCTGTTAAAGAGAGACCGCTTGAAGGAACGTGTCCTGATGCTATATGCAAGAGTTATTCTGATTTGCCAAAAATTATCGATGATTTAGATAGGGATTAAAATGGATGAAAAGGAGTGAGATTATGAGTAGTAAAAGACCACGTTTTCTCATCGTAGATGGATATCCACCTGAAAGTAGAGAGCAATTCAACCAAGTAGGGATGCGGCTTGCGGGTGTGCTTTATGCTGATTTGTTAGTGAAATATCTTCCTGAGGCGGAGTATGATATCTGGTATAGTAGTGATGAAGGTGCAGTGGAACCAACTGATGAAGAATTGAGTGAGTATGTTGCTGTTATTTGGCCCGGATGTAATTTGACGATTTATCACGATGACCCACGAGTGCATAAACATATAAGACTTTCTCATAGATGCTATGAGGCAGGAATTCCGCAGATTGGAAGTTGTTGGGGAATTCAACTTGCTAATTATGTAGCGGGTGGAAAAGTCGAACCACATCCTAAAGGAAGAGAGATGGGGATTGCTACTAAGATTAGATTGACAGAAGAAGGAAAAAAACATCCAATGTTTAAGGGGAAGCCCGAGGTCTATTCTCATTTTGTCAGTCACGATGATCATGTAACCAAGTTAGCGGATGGGGCAATTTTGCTTGCAGGTAACGATTGGAGTCCAGTTCAGGCGTGTGAAGTCCATTACAAGGAGGGGGTTTTCTGGGCAACTCAGTATCACCCAGAATATAATCTTCACGAGATGGCAAGGCTAATTGTGGCTCGAGAGCAAAAACTAATTCAACAAGGAATGTTTCGCGATTACGAAGATATGATGACATATGTTGCAAGATTAGAAATGGTACATAAGAATCCATCATTAAAATATATAAGGTGGCAATATAAAATAGATGATGATTTAATTGATGATAAGATAAGAGAATGTGAATTTATAAATTGGATTGAGACAATTGTTAAACCCAGAATAGCCGAATTAAATAAGAGTAGTAAAGATTAAAAATTAACAAAGAATTAAAATTTCCTTGGGGTATTGTTTAGGTATTCACTATATCTACATAGATTTGCAAGTGCTCGTGCCATTGAGTTGGGGCTTTGAAATACATATAATCCCATTTCTTCCAATTTCTTTATTACAGGGTTAGGGTAAGAACCTCGAGATAAAATTGTAGTATCAGAGGCAATAGCAATAGGTTTTTGCGTTTCCTGCATAAGCGAATGTATATATTCAGCGTCTCGAAGTTCAACTTTGACACCAATTTCAGCGAGTTTATCTAAGCCTAAAGATTGAGCAAGTTCTGACTTTTGGAATCTTAGAATAGATTGAGCCACATAGCCTACTCCAAGTATTGCAAGAATATCTACTTCCGGAGCCTTTATCATTATTTCGAGAGCATTTTTGAATAGGTCAACATCTGTTCCTGCTACCATATCAACCGGATTGTTTCGGCTCCACCAACCAGGCATAATGCTGTCTAATTTTTTCATTGTCTCTTCTGAAAGTGGAACGACATTAAGACCCTCATTAGTGCAAGCATCCGCAGTAATAACGCCCCAGCCCCCACCTTGTGCAAGTATCCCAACATTTCTTCCTTTTGGTAAAGGAAGGTTTTGTAGTAAGTGCGCGGTTTCTATGCCTTCGTAGATATCTTCTACAAGAATTCCTCCATGCTGGATGCACAAATGCTTGAATAATCTATAGTCAGTGGCGAGTGCACCTGTATGTGAGGAGGCAGCCTTGTTCCCTGCTTTAGTCTTTCCACCTTTGAATACAATAACGGGTTTTTTCTGAGAAACCTTTCTTAAGGTATCAAAGAAAATTTTTATATTTTTTTCGCTCTCGATATATGCAAATATTGTTTGTGTCTTTTCATCTGAACCGAAGTAATCAAGATAGTGAAAATTTTTAATAACTGCTTCATTGCCTGTACTGATAAAGTGTGCTATGCCCAAAGAATGTTCTTGTGCCCAACTCATTATTGTCGCACCTACATTACCACTCTGAGATAAAATACTTAATTTTCCTCCTTTGGGAAATCTTCCTATCATTGAACAATACAGGTTCATTGGTTCTGGACTCACTACACCTGCACAGTTAGGACCTACAAGACATAGTTGATTTTCTCCTGCGAGTTCAATTAGTTTCTCTTGTGATTTTTTTGCATCCTCGAGAGGGAGTTCTCCGAAACCAGCGGTTATTACCAAAATGGTTTTAATATTTTTTTCTATGCAGTCTTGTATGCAAGTGATTACGCTTGTGGGAGGAACAATTATTACCACCAAGTCCACAGGTTCTGGCAAGTCTTTTATTGATGGATAACAAGGAATACCGAGTACTTCTTGTTTTTTAGGATTTACCCCGTAAATTTTGCCTTTGAACCTACCTTCTAAAGTATTGAAGAGCACTCTAAAACCCCATTTTAATGGAGAATCTGTAATGCCTACTATGGCAATACGCTGAGGTTCAAAAATGTTTTTTAACAATGATTTGTCATGTGATTCAAGGACTTTTTCATCAGAAACAAATTGTGACTGTGCATTGCTATTAAACTTATAAGCAAGTATATCTACTGCAATCGGTGTATCCCCTTGAATTATTACCGGATTGAGTTCAATTTGAGCGATGGTTGGTTCATTAATGAGCAATGCTTCTACGCTTTTTATCATCGAGAAGAGTAATTTTCTGTTTACAGGCGATTCTCCTCTGAAACTTCCTAACACTTTGTTACACTTGAGAGTAGAAATCATCTCCTCAAGATCTACCATAGAAATAGGGATACTTCTGAAAGATACATCTTCAAGTGCTTCTACAATTATCCCACCGATACCTATGTAAATACATGGTCCGTAATGTTCATGCTTTAACCCGCCTACTATAAGTTCCCGCCTACCTACTATATGCTTTTGAATGAGAAAACCTTTGAGGTTCAGCCTTTGCGCATTGTTGATTATTTCGTTGATAGATTTAATTAAGTTAGATTCGTCTTTGATGTCTGTAACAACTAACCCATAATCGCTTTTGTGTGTGATACCCTCTGCTAAAGCCTTAAGCGTTATCGGGTAATCTATTTTGTTGACGCATCTGAGTATGTCTTCCTTGTTCTCTACTAATATTTGTTGAGCAAATGGAATTTTGTATTTATCAACTAATTCAATCGTCTCATATTCACTTGTAAGAATTAAATCTTTATAAATCATCACAGTCCCTCCTTAAATTGAATGTCTATTATTATACTGAAAAGTGAGACCAGTTACTCGTCTTTATTGTTTTCAGAAGATTTTAAAGGCTTATAAAACAGGGCTTCTTTGTTGGAGAGATTTCCCCGCTGTATCATTTTTTTTATTTGTTCTACATCAACTGGTTTTCCAGTAGGAGAAAAAGCCCTACCTCTTCTGTAACGACGTTGTCTGTGTTGGCGTTCGTATTGTTGTGGTAATGGCTCTGAAGTTTGAGGTTTAGAAGAAACTGAACTTTCAGGAGTAAAGTAGGATATTGGTTCTAATTGACATAAAGAAATTATACAGAAAGTTCCTGCTGTAATAATCGAGATAAAAATGAATATGTAGTCATTTATTTTCATTAAAGTAACACCTATTACATTGGATACAATCTATTTCTTCTTTGTATTTAATTCCGAGGTCGCACTTAGATGGTAATGTTCTCTGCCAGATTTTTTGTAAGAACCTCAAACTTTGGAGGATACTGAGTAGTGCACCAGTAGGACATATGACTCTGCACCAAAAACGCTTGTATAGTATGCTCATTATGAGTGCTGTTATACCAACTATGAATGGTAGCGAACTGAAATCGAAGTTAAAGAATGTTATTAGAGGGTCTCCAGATATAATTCTCGAATCAGAGGTTAGCAAATAAACACTGAGAAGTATGAATAATATCCAGTACTTTATCTGTCTAGAGAAATACCATGCTTTGTGAGAAGGATAAATTCGCTTATAAACAAAATTGACTTCGCCAATTAGTTCAGATATGGCTCCAAATGGGCATAGGTAACCACAGTATACGTTTCCAAAGACTGGAACAACTAATACCGCAATTGCAAGGAGTATAAATGGGGCACTAAGAGTTATATTTGAATAAGTTTTGGGATTTAGGAGCAAAATAATATTAAAGGTAGAAAGTTGAAGATTGAAGTATATTCCTAGAACAACAATTACTAATAGTAACCATATATACCTAAGTGCTTTATTTTTTTTGTACCTTAATATTAGCGCCAGTATTGTAGATATGATGAGAATATATAAAGCAAGAGATGATTTAGTGAACGATTCTTGGAGGACTTGTGGAGATGATGAAGGGGAAGACTCTTTTGAAATAATTTTTGCGAATTTGTCGCCGGCGAATTTTACTGCTCGCTTAACAGCCTCTGAGGAAGTAGTTGCTCCAGAGATTATATCAACTGAATCAATAGTATCAGGTGAGAAGATATTTTTTCCTTTGTATAGAAATAGATATTCTTCTACCCTTGAAAAGTACTCAGGGGTTTCCTCAGAACTTATGACTTTTACATCTTCGATGACGCCATCCTTAGAAATTCTTACAGCGAGGTCGATTTCACCTGCATATCCAATTACCTTAAATAGAGATGATGTGGAAAATATATAACCCAATGTTTCTTCTGTATCGGCTTTTTTAATTTCAAAATATAATACATTATTGTTATCAATTTTTTGTGTTCCGGGGAAAAGATTTTCATTTTCGACCATTTGTTTTGCTATGAAGGTAAATTGGTTTTCTGGAAGAGAAGGCGTTTGGTGTTTTATAGTTAGCGAACTGAGGGTTAATAGCAGAAGAATTGGAGTTAAAACATAACCTATTTTTCTTCCCCAAAGAGAAGATGTTGGGACTTTTATTTGCTTGAGTGTAAAGAAACCAATTACTCCTACGCCGAATATGAGGATTACTGTAGTAACTGAAAAAGTAAGGCCAGTTATTGGCAAAAGGAATAATGGTACTGCTACTGAGCCTATACACGCTCCTATGTGGTCCCATATTTCAAGGTGTAATGAGATATAAGAGGTATCTTTATAGGATCTTAAGCGTTCGAGTATGCTTGAAATAAGAATACCGATAGAAAAACCCCAAAACAGGAATCCTATGAAGTAGTGTATAAAAGTAGCATCTCTTCTGAATAATAGGAAATATAGTGTTATAGAGGTTATAACTAA
>CAZZMK010000040.1:0-2709 GCA_964655185.1 uncultured Nitrospirales bacterium
AACTCTGGGCGGTTTTACACCAGAGAGGTTATATGTTACAAGTTATGGGGCAACTACAGATGATGTTATTAATGCAGTGAATGAAGGCCGAGGCTGGCTTGTATATTCAGGGCACGGTAGTGATTCTACATGGCAAGATGGGCCTGCGTTAACTCAGGATAACGTAAGGTCATTTACAAATGAAGTGTATCCTTGGGTTTTAAGTTTTGCTTGTGACACCGGTAAGTTCTCGGTTACAGAATGCTTTGGTGAAACATGGTTAAGAGTATATGGTGGTGGAATCGGTTTTCTAGGTAGTTCTGTTACATCATACTGGGATGAAGATGATATTTTAGAGAAGAAGATATTTGAGAGATATTTTTCAGGTGATACATGGACAGCAGGAATGATTTTGAGTGGAAAATTGGCTTATTTTGAGTATTATGGGGATACTCCCACCACTCAAAGATATTTCGAAATGTATAATTTGTTAGGAGACCCATCTACTGATATATGGAAGGGGGAGATAGTACAACCAAATGTTACATATCCTAATAGAATTCTTCCTAATAGTGATTTTGTGCAAATTTCTATAGATTTGCAAGGGGCTTTGGCATCAATTTCTAATGGTATTACTCTATTTGGGGCTATGACGACAACAATAGGCGATAATTTGATTCCAATTTCCTCCTTGGGTACCAATTCTTCTGTGGTATTGGCAATTACTGGAAACCCAATTAAACCATTTTTAGTTGAAATCCCCATTTTGCCAGATTCTAATGCTGTTCTCATGTGGGATGAAAGTGTCTATGGGTTAAATTCAGTACCTCAGTTATTCCTCTCTGATATGGATATGGCTGGAAGAGGAAATACCTTGGTAAGTGTTTCTTCATCCAGTGGGGATTCTGAAGATGTGCTTTTGTTTGAAACATCAAATCCTGGGGTATTTTCAGGAACTATTAGCATAACCCCTGAAATGACTGGGATTAACGATGGGAATTTAACAGTTGTACACAACGGCGAAATTATTGCAAATTATTATGACGAGTTTATAGAAGGAGAAAGCGAGCACGAAAAGTTTGCTACTGCATCTATTGATATTGAGCCTCCTCAGGTTGTCAATTTAAATGTTGCTACTAATACAAATAGCGCAGAGATAGATATTGAAGTATCTGAAGTATGTACAGCAAGGGTAAACTATGGGCTTTCTTGTGATGTAATGACACACGAACAAATTTCTGGGAGTGTAAGTAATACACATAAAATATCGTTGGTAAATTTAAGTCCCGATAATCTTTATGCTTACCAGATTACTCTTGAAGATATTGCTGGAAATAGATTTTCTTCTGATTGTTTATATTTTAGCACTGCGAGAATTCCAGATTATTTTACTTATGTATATACCTCAGATTTAGTAGATGTAGTATCTCTATCTTACCATAGAGTTTATTTTGTTCCTAGTAATTCAGAGGATTTTTATTCAGGTTATATAGAAGAGGCTTCTACTTTTCCAAGAGATACTCAAAGTCAGACTTTAGTAACATTAGGTGATGATGATTCTAAATTTATTGAATTCCCACCAGGGATAAGTGTATGGTTATATGGCTCGAACTATAATAGATGTTATATTGGCAGTAATGGGTATATTACTTTTTTGAGTTCAGATACTTCTTATAGCGAGACACCTGATAGGCATTTTTCTCAACCGAGAGTATCTTTATTTTTCGATGACCTTAATCCACCGGAAGGTGGAACTATCGGATATCAGTTTTTTGAAGATGCTTTTGTTGTAACATTTAGCGATGTTCAGAGGTACAGTGGTGGGTCATCTCAGAAGTTTTATGTTAATGTTCAGTTAGAGATGTTTTATGATGGTAAGATTTCTATAACCTGGCTAAGATGTGAGTCAAATAGTTTTATAGCAGGACTCTCGAGAGGGGGTGGAACACCTTCCGATTTTGTATCTTCGGATTTTCTCATGTATCCACCTTTGCCAAATTTTGAGGGCGAAGGAATATATGAAGGAACCTTAGAAGGTGAGGGTATGCAGGAAGGTGGGGTCGAAGGAGTTTATGAAGGTGAGGGTGTAATAGAAGGTTTAGTCGAAGGTGAGGGCACTGGAGAAGGGATATTTGAAGGAAATTACGAAGGAGAAGGAGATATAGAAGGGGAAATAGAGTACTATAATTCCGCAGATATTGACAGAGATTTAAGGCTAAGTTTGAGCGAACTATTGAGGGTTGTTCAACTTTTTAATTCTGGTGGGTACCATTGTGATTCGAATACTGAGGATGGTTATGCTCCAGGGATTGAGGGTGATAAAACTTGTACTCCTCATACAGGTGATTATAACCCGCAAGATTGGATATTTTCTTTAAGTGAATTATTAAGGGGTATTCAAATTTTTAACTTAGGTGGTTATTACCCATGTCCTGACGGTGAGGATGGATTTTGTGTAAGGACAAAATAGTCTTGTGATAGAATAGAAAACGGACGGTATTCGATAAAGTTAGGAAGACCAATATATTTTTGCCTGAGCTCACATTTAACAAATAAGATAGTTTTTTATGATTAGCAAAGAGAAACTTTATCATACAAGGGAAATATCCGTTCTTTCATTCAATGAGAGGGTACTTCAGGAAGCGGAAGACAGTAGAAATCCATTGCTTGAGAGGCTTAAATTTCTTGGAATATTTTCCTCTAATATGGACGAATTTTTTAAGGTAAGGG
>CAZZMK010000041.1:0-2586 GCA_964655185.1 uncultured Nitrospirales bacterium
GAGATTTAATGGACATATGTATTTCGAGTTATGGTATGGAATATTTTTGTGTGCAGTTTTACAGAGGAGGGAGTATACAGAAAAAGTTAAAGCACTTATATTAGTTGGTATGTTTCTAATAGCCATTTTGATGTTGGCAATGAATACTGCTATATTTTCAATATTTATGATTTCTGGGATTATCATTGTTGCAAGTCTCCCTTCGAGGCTCAGGCTATTCTCAGGACTACTTTTCTCATGGATGGTTCTTTTATTTTTCCTTTCTTTGGGTTATTTGTTCTACTCTGGCGTTTTATCCTGGACAAATTCGGAGTTGGGTGTCTCCTTACAAGCGAGGTTGTTAGAGATTAGCGGAGCAATTGAGAATTTTATGGAATCGCCATTATTTGGTAAGGGATTTGGCAGTATGTTTGTCGAACTTGGTCTTGCTTCTAACTTTGCTATGGATTTGTATGCTCAGGCTACTTTTCAAACTCTGCATAATTTATGGTTTTACTGGCTTTTCAAAGGTGGAATTCTTGGAATGTTATTAATATTTTTTGCATTTACAGGGATTTTTATCCGAAGTGCATTTTTGGTTTTTGGCCCGGTTATGAGATTGTCAAAGGATTCATTTTATTGGATAGGTTGGTGGAGTGTATTAGTCTCACAGGTGTTGATAGTTTCACTCGCCGTTCCAAGGATTTCCTATCCGATAGGCCAGGTATTCTTCGCCTTCAGCATCGCTTGCTTCATAATTCTTGAAGATGAATGTAAGAAGAGGAAACACGCTAATTAATAGTGCATCGTTAAAAATATTAGAGCCCAGGTAAGAGTTCTTATCTGGGCTCCTTTAAGTATAGTAGAAAGAGGAGATTTACTTTGCTTTTGGTGGTTGTAAGGCAAGCATAATTGCGCCGGCAATTAAGCATGCAACGCCACAAACGATGAAGGCAGTGCTATAGCTTCCGAGTGCAATTTCTTTTGTTCCTTCCGCTGTAAGATATTGGATTTTTTCAGTGTTTTTCATTAACACTGCTGTTAGATAGGGACCTGCTAAGCCACCTGCACCGTAAGCGGTGAACATCCAGCCGTAATTTACGCCCATATTCTTGGTGCCGTAGAAATCAGCCACTACAGCGGGATAAAGTGCTAAGTATCCGCCGAAACAGAGGCCTACTATTCCTATGCCGAGAATATACAGAGGGTAAACCTTAAGAAGATTAAGCACTAACATTGCGAGCCCGCACAGGATGAACATTATAAATAAGGTAGATTTTCTGCCGATGTTGTCTGATACTTTGCCCCAGAAGATTCTTCCAACTGCATTGAATATAGCGATTAGGGATACAGCCATAGCACCTTGGGTTGTGATTCTATCGAAAATTTCCTTTGGAATGGGACGTTCTGCAACGGTAGGAATTGTGAAACTTTGCCAAATTGGGGATGCTTTCATGATTATCTGCAATCCTGCTGCGCATCCTGCGAAGTATGTAATCCAGAGTAACCAGAAGGTAGGTGTTGCTAACATTTCTGTTGGGCTGTAGTCTGCTTTTGCTGGTGCACCGGAAGCAGGTTGGGGCGGGGTCCAGCCCGGTGGACAATAGCCTGCAGGCGGATTTTTTAATAGTGAAGAACCAAATACTACTGCTACAAGGAATATAATACCTAATGTAAGGAAGGTGTTGAAAACGCCTATTGCGGGCAGTGAGAATAATTTAACGGTCATCAGTTCGTAATATCCACCTGATATTAAAGCCTTGGCTAAAGGAGCAAAGAAGAAGGCACCGGCACCGAAACCGGCTACAGCCAAACCGGTAATGAGACCGCGTTTGTCTGGGAACCATTTTACGCATGTGGCTATTGGGCAAACATAAGCCAAACCTATTCCTATACCTCCCATAATCGAGTAGGTTATAATTAACCATATGAGAGCAGTATTTGGTGCGGATTGAAACATTTGTGTAAATTTGGCGAGAATTAAGCCTATACCAAGGATGATTCCGCCGGTAATTCCAACTACCCTCGGGCCTAATTTGTCCTGTATTCTTCCGCCTACGATAACCGCAAGGGCGAAGGCGGCAAGTACTATTTGAGCGGGTAGGGTAACATGTGTCTCTGTCCACGTGCTGAATGTACTTTTAAGTGGTGTTTGGAATACACTCCAAATATACACGGCGCCTAAACTTACCTGGATTATTAGAGCGCCCACAACCACTATCCATCTGTTTTGCACTTTTTGTTCGCTCATTTTGTCCCTCCTATATTGGTTTTAGAGCCATGGGCAATGTTACCCATGGCTCTACTTGTGTTTAAAATCTACTGTTAACTATCCGGTTGTTATTCCTTAAGCAGGGCTTTTCTTCCCTGGACAAGTTCTTCAACTATGGACGGGTCTGCAAGGGTTGTAGTGTCGCCGAGATTGCTCAAATCGTTTTCGGCAATCTTTCTCAAAATACGTCTCATAATCTTACCGGAGCGAGTCTTCGGTAAGCCACGAGCAAATTGCACCACTTCAGGAGCGGCGATAGGACCAATTTCTTTTCTCACATGCATAATAAGTTCTTTTCTGAGTTCTTCACTTTCCTCTACACCTGATACGAGCGT
>CAZZMK010000042.1:0-2783 GCA_964655185.1 uncultured Nitrospirales bacterium
AATGCTGATATTACAGGGACTACCAAAGTTGGAATACTTGCGGGTGAGATAGTTGATGAAGGTGGAGGCGGATTATTCCCAACACTACAAAATGTTACAGTAAGTGGAACGGTTAAAGGGGTTCAAGGAGTTGGTGGTATAGTCGGCTATTCCACTGGGAATGTCTCAATCATTGATTGTTTCAGTCGGGCGAGAGTCTGCTCGAAATCCAGTTCAGACCCCTATATAGAATTTGGCGGTATCTGTGGCAGAATGGATGGAGCAGGATATTTAGCCACATCCTCATTTATAGGGGAAATTTTAGTTGAAGTGCATCCTATAGAAAAATTAGATTCCGACACAAAGGCACCTTCTGGAGCATATTTTGGAGGACTTGTGGGTATTACTGTGAATGGACCTACAATTTCTAATTGCCATGCAAATGCACAAATACAAAACGAGGATGCGAATTATCCATATGTAGGTGGTTTAGTGGGTTATACAGGTCCAAACCTGCAGATTACAAACTCCTATGCAGTCACGAGTTTTGCAAATATAGTTCTTACCGTTGGAGGCTTGGTTGGAGGAGGTTCAATGCCTATTACTGTTGTTAATTCGTACTGGGACAGAGAATATTCCGGTGTTAACATATCTTTTGGAGGTGGTATAGGTTTAATGACTGCAGATATGAAAAGGGAGTTATCATATACAGGATGGGATTTTACAAATATTTGGGGTATTAATGAGGGTATTAGTTATCCATTGCTTAGGCAAGAGTTAATGATTATGCCTGATGTGAGGAATATTTACTATGAAGATGCAATAAATACCCTCCTTGAGAATGGAATAAGTAATAGTCTTGCAGATGAATGTAGTAATATTGTGCCTGAGAATTACATAATTAGCCAATATTTGGCTCCTGGAGAATGGGTAAAGGTGTTTTCTCCTGAACCTGTAATTATAGTTCGTTCTACAGGTATATGTCCTGCCATTGAGTTAAATGATATTTCGCAAATTCAACTTATTGGAAATGACCCTGTATACCCACTGGATGGGAACTATATTCTCAGTGCAAACATAGATGCGTCTGACACTATTAACTGGGACGGAGGAAAAGGATTCCGCCCGATTCAGAACTTCCAGGGGATTTTTAATGGCAATAATTATATTATCAGCAATCTTTACATTAATAGGCCTGATGAAAATAATGTTGGCTTGTTCGGGATAACAGATAGTACAGCAAGGCTGTTTAATATTTATCTTATGAGTGCGAATGTAGTTGGAGGTGTTGATGTAGGAATATTGGCGGGTATGAATATGGGCTTGGTCGCTCATTGTGGAACCCATGGACATGTAAGTGGAACAAGTTTTGTGGGTGGATTAGTCGGTGTTAACGGTGGTTACATAAGAGAGGCCCTTGCGGTGGTGGATGCTTCTGGCGATATAGTTATAGGTGGATTTATGGGAGAGAATGTCAGTACCTATTTTGTTGAAGAATGTTATGCTTTGGGTTCGGTTACAGGTAACAATTATGTAGGTGGATTTTTAGGATATTTACAAGAAGGCTTTGTTACCAATTCCTATGCCGGTGTCGTAGTGGATGTGCCTGAAACCGCAACTGAGGTTGGGGGCTTCTGTGGTTATGCGGTAGACCCTGCAAAAGTTATCAATTGCTTCTGGGATATTGATGTGAGTGGTATGAGTAGTTCTCAGGGCGGTGAAGGTAAAAGTACAGAAGATATGAAAAAACAGGCAACATTTGAAGATGCTGGCTGGAATTTCTTTTCAGTATGGGCAATCAACGAGGATGAAACATATCCCTATTTGATGTTAGTACCACAACTTTTGATTGATAATTATGAAGGTCAAGAATTCTCAGTTATTCAGGATCTATTAAATAATCAAGGATTTCTTACAACAAGCGTAGAAACGTGTCATCCTACTTATACGGAAGGTCAAGTAATATCCAATAATTATGTGGGTTTAACTATTCCTATCTTTACAACTGTAGATTTTGTGGTCTCTTCCGGAATTTGTACAACAGTACCTGATGTAATTGGTGCGACATTAATCACAGCAATAAATGCGATAAACTCAGCAAATTTGGGTGTAGGTGATGTGGTTGAAGAATGCAATGATACCTATCCAGCGGGAGTAGTATTCTGGCAATCCCCAGCAGGTGGAGAGGTCGTTCCCCAAGGTACACGTGTGGATTTGAAAGTATCTTCAGGTCCTTGTCCTGAAGGTGAAGGTGCGCCTGAAGGTGAAGGTATAGTAGAGGGCACTCCAGAAGGTGAAGGAGTGGTGGAAGGAGAGGGAATACCAGAAGGTGAAGGTCTGATAGAAGGAACTCCGGAGGGTGAAGGTCTGGTAGAAGGTGAGGGCGTAGTAGAAGGTGAAGGGCTACCAGAAGGTGTACCTGAAGGGGAAGGAGTACCAGAGGGCGAAGGAGAAGGAGGAGTACCTTCTCAACATAGCGCAGACCAAAATGGAGATGGACGGATTGACCTTGGCGAACTGTTGCGCGTGATACAGTTCTTCAATATTGGTGGATATCATTGTGCTCTACCTGGAGAGCAATCAGAGGATGGCTATATGGCTGGATACGATGGGGACAAGAGTTGCAGACCGCATGCGTCTGACTATAAACCACAAGACTGGATGATTAACTTGAGTGAATTGCTGAGGTTAATCCAATTCTTCAACATAGGTGGGTATCATCCGTGTCCTGAGGACCCCGAGAGTGAAGACGGTTACTGCGCAGGTCCGTGATATTATCATCATAAATTGGAATTAACATATCA
>CAZZMK010000043.1:0-3777 GCA_964655185.1 uncultured Nitrospirales bacterium
AAGTATCGGAAAGAATATCTAAAATCATATTCCTTTTTCAACCTAATAGAACCCCATCTAACTACAATGTTTAATTTCTCCCAAATTGAAAGGAATTTATTATTTATGATATTATAAGTGCAATTATTATGGGCTAAGGTTATAAGTACACCATGAACAAATCACAGGAACAAGAAGGAGAGTGGGAAAGTTTTTTTATAAAATGGTCAAGGAGGGTTCGTCTTTATCCTAAAGATATAATTCTATACAAAAAGGCTTTAACTCATCCGTCTTATTGGGGAGATACTACCAGGCAAAATAAATTCCAAAGAGAGTTTGAATTGTTTGAATTTTTAGGAGATGCTGTTTTGAGTTTAGCAATAGCAGAATATATATTTATAAATGCTCCCGGATTTGGGCCTGGGGAACTAACATTAGTTAAGTCACGCATAGTGAGTAGTCGGGTATTAGCGAATGTAGCGAGAAGATTAGGTATTCAGAATTTGCTTATACTTGGAAGAAGTGAAGAACTGGCAAATGGTAGAGAGAAGGACTCTATTTTAGAAGATGCCCTGGAGTCATTTATAGGCTGTATTTATATAGAAAAGGGCTGGGAAAAAACAAAAAGGTTTATACATAGGGTATTTGATGAAGAATTATCTAAAATTTACGAATATGCTACTAAAAAGGACTCAAAAAGTGAATTTCAAGAGTTTTGTCAAAAGGAAGGTTTACCTTTACCTACATACGTAGTGCTAAAAGAAGAAGGTCCTGACCATAGAAAACACTTCCAAGTAGCACTAATGTTAAATAATAAATGTATCTCATTAGGGGAGGGAAATTCTAAAAAATCAGCCTCCCAATCTGCTGCGGAAAAGGCTCTTTCACTGCTTAGAAATAAAAAAAGAATAATTTAAATGTGTTTTTTTAGAGGATATAAAGAAAAGTAAGAACAAAACATTAAACTCAAAGGATAAGGAGTAAAAATATGATAGCAGGAATAGGTTACTTAAAGGCTGCTGGTGGTGCAGCTGTACTTGCTCTTCTTGTTGTTGCTTACATGATTCAGTATGTGCTTACAAAATCACAGGGTACAGAAAAAATGGCGCGTATTTCGCGAGCCATTCAAGAGGGCGCATTGGCATTTTTACTGCGCGAGTATCGATATGTAATGGCTACAGTTTTGATAATTGCTGTGATAATCGCCGCAGTAGGAGAAATGAGGCCAGATTTGCCTCTGGGGTGGAAAACCTCCATTGCATTTATAGTCGGTGCCTTAGCCAGTGCAATGGCAGGTTTTCTTGGAATGTTTATAGCAACAAGGTCTAACGCGAGGACAACTGAAGCGGCAAGAAGTGGAGGAGTTAAGGCTGCAATTGATGTTGCGGTTAGTGGTGGTTCAGTAATGGGATTGGGAGTTGTTGGCATAGCCACGTTATTATTAGCAATTGTTTATAAAGTATTTAATGGTGAGCCTCAAATTGTAAACGGGTATGCAATGGGAGCCTCTTTAGTTGCATTGTTTGCAAGGTCTGGTGGAGGTATATACACGAAAGGTGCCGATATGGGGGCCGACCTTGTGGGTAAAGTTGAAGCAGGTATCCCAGAAGATGACCCGAGAAATCCTGCAGTAATTGCAGATAATGTGGGTGATAATGTTGGTGATGTGGCGGGATTAGGTGCCGACTTACTTGAATCATATGTAGAATCAATTATTGCAAGTTTAGCAGTTGCCTCTATGGTAAGCCTGGCTACAGCGAAAACCTATGTTACCGCATTTCCATTTTATGTCGCCGCTCTGGGTATAATTGCGTCTATCATTGGTGTATTCTATGTAAAAATGTTTGCAAAGAGTGACCCTCAAAGTGCTCTTATGTGGGGGACTTATGTAAGTGCAGGTTTGACAGTTATAGGAGTTATCTTATTAGGTGCTATTTTAGGACAAAATTTTGAATTAGACGGGGTTCTCTATTCTAAATGGGGTCCCCCGATTGCTTGCATCATAGGAATTATTTCAGGAATTATAGTGGGATTTACAAGCGAGTACTTCACTTCGGCAAAATATAAACCAGTTCAAAAACTCGCTGAAGAGGCTCAATCTGGACCTGCAGTAGATGTTGTTGGTGGACTCTCTGTTGGTATGTTGAGTACATCAATTCCGGCTATCGTGTTAGGTGTTGCCGTAGTTCTTGCATATAAATTTGCAGGAATGTATGGGGTCGCAGTAGCCTCCTTAGGTATGCTGGCAACTACTGGTATGGTTCTCTCAGTAGATGCCTATGGACCTATAGCAGATAATGCCGGTGGTATCGCGGAAATGGCAGGACTTGACCCAAGCGTGAGAAAAATCACCGATAATCTCGATGCTGTGGGTAATACCACCGCAGCCATCGGTAAGGGATTTGCCATTGGAAGTGCCGCTTATGCAGCAATTGGTTTGTTAAGTGCATTTATGCTTTCTGCAAAACTCGACCCTGCTAAAGTTTCTTTAATAGATGCAAAAATTTTAGCAGGCATGATAATAGGAGGTATGATTCCATTTGTATTTTGTGCTATGTTGTTCAATGCAGTCAGTAAAAATGCATACGATATGATTGCCGAAGTTAGAAGGCAGTTTAGGGAAATTCCCGGTCTTAAAGAAGGGAAAGAAGATGTAATGCCTGATAGTAAGAGATGTGTAGATATTGCGACTCAGTCCGCTATTAAGGGTATGATGGTGCCAGGAATATTGGCTATAGTTCTCCCTGTAATAATTGGATTTGGATTAGGTGCTCCTGCCTTAGCAGGATTTTTAGTCGGGGCAATTGTTACCGGCGTTATGTTGGGTATACAAATGGCTAATAGCGGAGGTGCAATGGATAATGCTAAGAAATATATTGAAGAAGGGCATTTTGGCGGAAAGGGTTCAGATGCTCATAAGGCTGCAGTAGTTGGTGATACTGTTGGTGACCCTCTAAAGGATACTGCCGGACCTTCAATTAATATATTGATAAAGTTAATGTGTGTTATTTCTCTAGTCCTTGCACCTTTGTTTATATAGTTAAGACTCGTTGTTAGGTTATTGAAAGCAAAAAAGGGGTATTCAATTGAATAATTGAATACCCCTTAGTTTATTTTATTAGCAGTAAAACGTAGGCGTGCTAATATATATAGTTTTCTTTATCCCTTTACTAAACAATAAAGGATATCAAAAAGTGAGAAGCCTGATGAAGATATATGACTTCAAATAAGATTCAAACGCTCATTATACTCTTTATGTATTAGTACCGTATGCTGTTCTCATCAGATATAGAAATAAGTATAAATTTGTTTCTGTATTTTGCGGGTTATCAAATTTTCTTTTGTAAATAGTGATTAAAATAATTTCTTCTGAAAAGAACCTCTCTTTTTACTATTCAATAGAATTATCTAATTCTATAGTAGAAATTATTCCTTGAAAACACGGTTTTTGATTACCCTCTATATACACGTCTACTTGTTCTCCATTGTCAATTGGTTGAATTGCTATTTTCCCTTTCGCTCCTATAGGGATAGTTCCTTTAAATGCATGGTAGAAATAAACTTTCTCGTTAAATAAACACGATAGATATTTTAGGCAATTTCCTACTGTCCACATGCCATGAATTATGGGAGTGGGTAATCCCATTAACTTAGCAAAAATTCTTGAAATATGTATTGGGTTGAAATCCCCTGATAGATAGGCATATTTTTTTGCATCTTCAGAGGAGACAGTGAACTCAATTTCTCTTTGATATTTTTCTATTGGGAAAAATATGTTTTTCTTCTTGTGATTATAGA
>CAZZMK010000044.1:0-10045 GCA_964655185.1 uncultured Nitrospirales bacterium
CCCTACACGACGCTCTTCCGATCTATAGTTAATAAAGAAATCCGTCAGGCAGTTTGTTTGCCTGACGGAATGTAAGATTAGGATTAGAATATCTGAGTGAAAGTGGATGTCCTAATTATTATGCTGAGAATAGAGCCATTATGTTTGCTACACCCTGGTTTACTGGTTGTTTGGTTGGATAACGGATAAATTCAACGTGGCCGTCGAGGTATAGCACATTACATCCGCCGGGGATATGATTAAACCACACTGTGGTTCCGCCAGCGCCAAGTTGGTCAAGCATGATAAATATCTCGCTTTGTGCTTGTGAGGAGGCAGATGGATTGTTGATATCAGTAATCATGAATCGTTCGATACCTTCTCTAAGTCTATATACTGTGTTGCTTCCACCGTTACCATATCCGACAAGTAAATCACCTGAGATATCACCATCTACTGCGGAATTGAGGTCAGCTACTTGTTCAGGTGTTGGAGGGGCTGGATTTAAGAACCAACCAATTCCTACAGGGTGATTTTGAATCATCTGTGCGAGAGCAAGTGGGAACTGAGCAGGAACAAGTGCGTCTCCTGCAAGGTCAACATTTTGTCCCAAAACCTGCATTATAATCTGAGCCACACCTGACAATTGGTTCATTGGAACAAGGTCGCTAGGATTGTCTCCCATTTTATCGAATACCCACCCGAAATAGGCATAACTGGCATCGACGTCGTTGACTCCGCTTCCTCCGCCAAGATAGAAACCAATAATGAAGTCATCAGGTCCAACACCTAAAATGGCTCTATCTGTATCACTTAAGACAGAACCTTTAAGACTGTTAATCGTATCTTGAGCGTCTGATGGGCAGATTAAGATTGCGGGGTCAGTGAGATATTCAGGATAGAGGGCTCTTACTTTTGGTCCTGCTGCTATATACTGGCTCCATTGCCCATTGAGTTGGTGTTGTGCGACCTCGATTTCTATCGGAGGGAAGCGTTCACCTTTGGATTCGTTAGAATACATCTTGAATACGAGTCCCCACTGTTTGAGATTGTTCTGGCAAGAAGAGCGTCTTGCAGCTTCACGCGCGCGGGCAAGCGCAGGCAAGAGAATCGCAGCAAGAATGCCAATGATGGCAATGACAACGAGTAGTTCGATGAGAGTGAAACCTTTCTTTTTCATAGATATTTCCTCCTGTTAGTTTTATTTTAGTATTATAAAAGAGTAAAACTCTATATTCATTTTAGCACACAATTATTCAATTGTCAATAAAATATCAATTTTAATATAAAAAGCATTTAATTTTATTCTCAAAATTCTAAATTAGATATATTGTTGGAGTGAAGTTCATCAGTGCGATTTGATAAATGAATTAGATATTGGGTGAAGAAATTCTGTTGGGGGCTTTGTGTAAAAGAAGGACAAGGAAATAAGAGCAATAGGGATATTGTTTGAAATTAAAAACGATTTTGATATTATTAATTGCTTTTGGTTATAATTTAACGACTTTATGAAATGTAATGTTTTAATTTGTAGAATGTATTAAAGGAGAATAAAATGGCTTTAGTATTTACAAAGGACAATTTTGATAGTGAGATTTCGCAGGGTGTATGTTTAGTAGATTTTTGGGCTGAATGGTGTGGTCCATGCAAGATGATAGGACCAACTATTGATGAGTTGGCAAAGGAATATGCCGGCAAAGCGAAAGTAGGGAAAGTTAATGTTGATAATGAGATGGAACTCGCAGAGAGATTTGGAGTAATGAGTATACCGACAATAATAATATTCAAAGACGGTCAAGAGGTAAAACGATTTATAGGTGTGCAACCCAAAGCGGTGTTGGTATCTGCTTTGGATTCCTTCCTTAGTTAGATGGAGTAGAAGTAAGATTATAAATTTAACCTATTGATTTCCATAAGTAGGAGGTTATTTATGAGTCTTCGAAATGTTGCAGTTGTGGGTGCAACTGGATTAGTTGGTAGGAAGATGATAGAAACTTTAGAGAAAAGAAACTTTCCTATTAAGAGTATAAAACTACTCGCATCGGAAAGGTCAAAAGGAAAGACTCTTACTTTCAAAGGAGAGGAAATTCCTGTAGAAGTATTAGATGAAAATTCTTTTAAGGGGGTAGAGATTGCATTATTTAGTGCGGGTGGTGCTACAAGTAAGAAGTTTGCCCCGATTGCTGCGAAAGATGGATGTGTTGTAGTAGATAATTCGAGTGCTTGGAGGATGGACCCGGAGGTGCCTTTGGTAGTCCCGGAGGTAAATCCACAGGATATTAAGAAGCATAAAGGTATTATTGCAAATCCTAATTGTTCTACAATTCAGATGGTGGTGGTGTTGAAACCGATACACGATGTGGCGAAGATTAAAAGAGTAGTGGTCTCGACATATCAGGCGGTATCGGGCGCGGGTCAAAAAGCGGTACAAGAACTTCTGGACCAGATTAAGGCTTATGCAGAAGGTAGACCTTTAGAAGTGAAGGTTTTCCCACATCAAATATTATTTAATTGCATTCCTCAGATCCCGCAGAGCAATGCTTTTGAGCAAAATGGTTATACGAATGAAGAGATGAAGATGGTGAATGAAACGAAGAAGATAATGGGCGACCCGTCAATACAGGTGACAGCAACTACTGTGCGGGTACCTGTGTTGAATTCTCATAGTGAGTCTGTGAATATTGAGACGGAGAAAAAACTGACTGCTCAGGAAGTAAGGGATATATTGTCAAAGGCGCCGGGTGTGATTGTAATGGATGACCCTGCAAATCAGGTATATCCTCTTGCAACGGTGGCATCTGGGAGATGGGAAACATTTGTTGGAAGAATAAGAGAGGATATATCACATCCGAGTGCAATTGATTTATGGATTGTGGCGGATAATCTGCTTAAAGGCGCCGCATACAATGCTGTGCAGATAGCGGAGTTGTTATGAGGGCAAAAAATATTTAATTTGGTTTTTGGTTGATATGTTTTTCTAACCTCTCTTTGAGAGCGAGTAAATTTGGATTGTCAGGGTAGAGTTTTAGAGCCTTAGAGAGGGTGTCTTGAGCTTTTTCTAACTCATTTTTGTTTATGTATAGGTTAATTAGACGGAAGTATGCGAGGGGCGGGCAAGGGTCATTTTGTATTTTGGACTTTTTAGTAGCCTTGATGTATGTCTTTTCTGCAGAGTCGAGGTCCCCTGAAGTTTCCAATGCTCGGCCTACTCCACAGAGTATGCAAGAGGAATCTGGGTGCTTTTTTTGTAAATCTTCCCATATAGATATCCATTCATCTACGGGTATAAATGGAGTATTTGCATAGATATTTTCTAAACTGTTTATTGGACCTAACTCGTAAGGTTTTAGGTCTATTAGTGTTCTTGCGTAGTAAGTAGCGAGAAATGGGTTGGGTGAGGGTCCTGTTGTGTATAGAGAAATTATGGGTGGGTAAACCTCGGGTAAATCAGGGCACACATTAAGTAGTAAGGTTAGGATTTCTTTACTTTTGTCAAATTCTTTTTTTTCTATTAATATAGTAGCAGAATTTACGAGAAATGATATTTGTTCTTTCAATGAGATACTTGGGCATTTTTTGGAGTATGCATTTTTGGACTGAGAGAGTGGTTCAAGGAGAAGTTCAAAAATTTCGCGAGGCGAGAGTATCTCTGCAGTGTGTGTGGAAATGGTCGTTAGTTCGGGGTAAGATTGGATAGAGGATAATAATTCGTTTCGGGCTTTTTCCTTATCCGATATATACATAGAGTAGAAATAATGTGCTATGGGAGATTCAGGTATTTCTTCAGTGATTTTTTCCCAAATATTTTCTATCTCGGAAAAGTGAATAAATTGTTTTCTCAAAAGGTTATCAATCAGTATACCGAATATTGATTCATAAGGATGTTCTTTAAGGCCAGATGTATATACTTGTAAGGCTTCTTTGTATTTGTTTGAAGATTCGAGAATTTTACCTTCAGTCATTATGTATTGGATACAGTAGGGTTCCTTTTTATATGCTTCCTGAAGATATTGTAGAGTGTCAGTCAATGGCTCTGTTTTGCTTTTTAAAATAGCTTCGTTAATGATAATATCCTTTTGAGGAATTCCGTAGGGACGCCAGCAGGGATTTATCAACTTCTTTTCGCGGGCGTATTGGGCTATTTGCTGATAAGGAATGTAGTCATATTTTTCTGAGATATAAAAGAAAATTGGAAGGGGTATTTTGTCCTCATTACATATTTTATAGATATTCTTTACTTCAATTTCGGTTGTGTTATCAATGCTTATACCAATAAATCTATTCCAATTATTTTCGTCGAGATAAAATTCCAATACGGGTATGAAATATCTTGTCAAATTTGGGGATAGATTCTTAGCAACTTTTGTAGGGAAGTTAATTGGGAGTGTGCAGGAAAAATCTCCATTGCCGTCGTATATAAGGTCAATGCAGGTAGGATTGGATTTTACATTGAAATCTACTGCAAGATAACTTAAATGAAAAGCGTGAGAA
This sequence comes from uncultured Nitrospirales bacterium, assembly GCA_964655185.1. Lineage (GTDB taxonomy): Bacteria > Hydrogenedentota > Hydrogenedentia > Hydrogenedentales > Hydrogenedentaceae > Hydrogenedens. Next base: position 4,471 of record CAZZMK010000044.1, read on the forward strand.
TGAATTGGTGTTGGTAGGTAAGGAGTCATCGGTTTTTGGATTTCGTAGGTTTTACGAGTTGAATCAGGTAGTTTTATTTCTTTGAATGGGATAGGTATCATCTCAGAGGTTAGGTAATAACTGAATAGTTTACTGACTTGATAACTTTGTATAAGGCGGAAGGTTTGTAATGGGAATAGAATTGTGATTATAAGGAGGGAGGCGTAAATTAGGAGTCTTTGAGCAAAAGGGACGGCTTCTCTTACTAACATTTGGAAATAATCTTTACCGTGACGAAGTAAGTGGTAAATCAGGAGGATAGCCCATTGAATAAGCATTGAATAAAGTAGGGGCGAAACGAAGGATAAGTAAAAATTGTGGCGGAAGTTGAATTGTAGAGATTGTATAGCAGAGGAGTAGAGTAAAATTAAAGCGAGGGGAAACGCTTGCTGTGGATAGAGTGCAAGGAAAAAGATTATAGAAAAAAGAGAGATATATACACGGGTCATATTAATGGGGAGCGAGGAAGTTATTATTTTATCTAAAGTTCTTGCAGTGGCTGAGTAGATTCGGGTTAGTATGTCAGCGGGAAACCAGATTACATAAGCAAGTAGAAGGTTTTTCTTCTGCTCTTCGGGGTAAGGTTTAAGATTATAATTGAAGTATGCAAGAGGGAAAGAATGATAAGTATGAGTTTCGGCGAGAGCAGATACAAAGAGGTCGTTATAAAGTGGAACTCTTTCATAATTGTTCTGCTCTAAACCTGCGAGATACTCACTTTCAGAGCAGAAGCCCATAAGAGTGTCGTGGTAGCCGAGAGTTCCGAATTTTTGAAATGATTTTAGGATGGGGTATGAGGTTATGAAAAAGGTGGTCAAAATCAAGAGAAGAAGAACTGTTCTTTTTGCAATATTTTTAACAGAAATTTTTTCGGAGAATGGAATAAAGACTATTACAAGGGAAAGAATTAAGAACATTAATTGGTCTCTTCTAAATCCGATGCCTATACCGTTAACGAGACCAAGTAGGAGAGATAAGAATATTTGAGTTTTTGTGGAGTATTTTTTTGAAGTAAATATACATAAGAGTAGGATTGTAGGGAGTATAAAGATTGCTCTTGCAAAATCTCTCAAAATAGGTAATATGGTTATCGGAGCAGGTGATACTGTGTATAGGAAAGCAACACAAAAAGCAAGTGGGGATATGAGATATATTTTAGCAATGAAGAATACCAAAGTGGCTGAGAGGGAGAATATTATCGCTAAAAATATCCTTAAACTTTCCCAAGAAACTCCGGTGAATCGCCATAGAAATCCTACTGTATAAATTAAGTATCTGTGGTATTGTTGGTATTGGTCGAGTTCTAATTTGGTAAAGTTAGGGGGGATTTCCTCCGGGGTGAGTTTCTGAATGTTGAAGTCGAGAAACTGTCTGAGTTGAGGTATTTGTTGTGGGTCTGCGTTAACAAAACCTTTCCCACAAGCGAACATTATAGATGGGATGTATAAATCTGTAGTAATACTTCCGCCGGGGCCATGCCAATTTCTTAGGCTCATTTCCCCAAGAATGAAGGAGAAAGAGATAATTGCGAGAAGTAGGAATATATTAAGTATTATCCTTAGGTAGTTTACTGAAAATGACATATGAGTCTTTATTTTTTAAACATCACAAATTTCAAAAGCGCGTTTGAGTGATTCCAGTGGGTCTGGTTTCTTAGGGATGAATTCATGAGCGACGTAACCTTGATAACCTAAATCTGCAAGGACCTCGCAAATTCGGCGATAATTTAATTCCTGGGTTTCGTCAATATCACCTCTGCCCGGAACGCCGCCAGTGTGAATATGACCGATGTATTGAATATTATCGGTAAGGGTTTGGATTATATCGCCTTCCATTATTTGCATGTGGTATATATCATAGAGTAGTTTGAATCTGGGTGAGCCAATTCTCTTTACAAGTTCTACACCCCAGGCTGTGTGGTCGCACATATAGTTTTTGTGGTCGCGTTTGCTGTTTAGAAGTTCCATTATCACATTTATACCAAGTTGCTCGGCGAGAGGCATTATTTCTTTTAAGCCTTTCACGCAATTTTCAAGACCTTCTTTATCGTCAATATTGCCTCTGTTTCCGGAGAACACAATCATATTTTCCCAACCTGCTTGTGAAATTTCTCTTAGACGTTTTTCAGAATTCTCTATAAGTTGCTTATGATTTTTGGGGTCGTTCCAACCTTTTTCTATTGAGCCTGGACCATTTGCCATTGTGCATACTAATCCGTGTTCTTTGACCACTTGCCATTCATCGGGGTTGAGTAGGTCTATTCCTACAAGCCCCATTGATTTTACTGCCTTACAAAATTCTGGGAGAGGGATTTTTGAATAGCACCACCTGGAAACGCTTTGCTTAATTCTGCCTTTTATTTGGGGAGACTCAGTAGATTGAGATAGAGCAGAGTTTGCTGTTATAGTAATTGCAGATGCAAATGAACCAGATGTTGATATTTTCAAGAAGTCTCTTCTGTTAATTGATGAAGGATTAGAATAAAATGTTCTTCTCATCATATTTTCTCCTGTTAGTTGAGATTAAAGTATGTTTAGTTTTATTATATGATATTAATGAGTTCATTTCGAAAACAGATTTGGAATAAGATTTTGGAGAAAAATTTGACAAACGCGTTTAATTTGTGTAATATATAAAAGATTTTGTAGTATGTTGGAATATAGGAGTGGTAAAAAATTTTAAATAAAACAACAATGGAGGTAGGACGATGAGTATGAAATCCATTTTGAGGACAAAGGTAGTGTTTTTGTTGACTATCGTAGGTTGTGTGCTATTAACTACGGAGTCGCAATCGTTGGTGACATTGACGAAAGAGATAACAGGGTTAGACCCAAACGGATATTTTGTCAATGGTGTGACAACTCAATTGCAAATTACAGTTACGATTGATTATGACGGTAGTGAGGGTACCATAACTGCATTGGGATATCAAGAGACGATACCAACGGGATTTGTTTATACGGGAACTCCTACTGGTCCGAATCCTCCGGCCATTACTCCGCCTGACCCTGATGGACCTGTATTAGATTTTGGATATATATTTGTGCCTTCATTCCCTGCATCATTTACTTATACTTTGAATTGTCCGGCGCAGATATGTGACCCTGAGCAGTTGGTAGGTAAGGTTCTTTACAGAACTACAGGTCCTCAGTTGGAAAGTGATCCAGTTATTAATGTAATACAATTAGAGCCTACCTCCTTAACATTTACTCGTGAACTTGGTGGACCTGGCATTGCGGGGGCAAATAATCAATTTTATGTTCCGGGAGAAAATATATATGTAGCTATCACTATAAACAAAGAGGGGCCACAAGAGATTACATCTCTCGGTTTTCAGGATACTCTACCTGATAACTGGACATATGTTGGGCTTATAAGTGGTTCTTCTGACCCTGAGTTAGTTCCTGCAGAGGGTACTACTGATTTATTAGAGTTTGCATATATAAATATTCCAGAGTTTCCAGTTTCATTTACTTATGTAGTTAATGTTCCTGATGGATACAGTGGAGATGCTGTTATAGGTGGAGATAAGGTAATTGGTTCTGAAACAAAATCGAGCGCGGTTTTATATAGGACTTGTGGAGGTCCTATAAGTTCTCCAAAGGTTGAGAGTAAGTTAGAGGGTTCAATCCCCTGCTTGATAGTTACGAGGACCTTCCCGAATGGGGATTATTATATACCTGGGCAGGATGTAGTGGTGCAGATAAATATTAAGGAAGACCCTGAACATCCTTGTGGAGGCACTGTTACAGCATTAGGTTATCAAGAGACAATCCCGGATGGTTGGGTATATCAAAGTGTTGGAGGTCCTAATCCTCCTAATATTACCCCGCCTGACCCTGATGGACCAGTATTAGACTTCGGATATATATTAGTGCCTAACCTGAGTGGTGCAGGGGCTACATTTACATACACTATTAGGGCGAGTGAAACATCGAGTGGACCTCAACAGTTCTCTGGTCAAGCCTTATATAGAGTTGGTGGTAGTGGTCAGTTGAAGAGCGATTATGTGATTAGCCAGATAATCGATGATACTCCACCTGTAATCACTCTTATCGGTGATGCAGAGATTACGATTGAATGTGGAACTGAGTATGTAGATGATGGTGCTACAGCATGGGATGTGCCTGATGGTGACTTGACTGACCAGATTGAGGTAACGAACAATGTAAATTCTCAAGTGCCGGGCGATTATATTGTGGAGTATTCGGTTACTGATAGTACTAATCATACAACAACTGCGCAAAGGTTGGTTCATGTGGTAGATACTCAGAAGCCGGTAATAGTGTTAAGGGGAGATAATCCTTTGGTAATTGAGTGCAAGAGCACATTTGTTGATCCTGGAGCTGATGTTATAGATGCGTGTGATACAAGTCTTCAGGCACAAGTTAGTGGGACAGTCGATACGAACACTGTTGGTGAATATTTATTAACATACACTGCAACGGATAGTTCTAACAACTCTGCAGACCCAGTTCAGAGGTTAGTAAGAGTGGTAGATACTACTCCACCGGAGATAACACTAACAGGCCTAAATCCATTAAATTGGCCTTGTGGGGTGGGGTATTTTGATCCAGGCGCCACTGCGAATGATTCTTGTGCAGGGAGCCTTCCTGTAAATGTGGATTCAAGTGCTGTAAATACCTCCGAGCCTGGAATGTACACAGTTACATATAGTGCTACTGACCCGTCTGGTAATACAGCGACAGCCCAAAGAACTGTTATTGTAGAGGATACGATGGCTCCTTCGATAGTTATAAATGGTGATAACCCAATGACTGTTGAATGTGGGAGTCCATTTGATGACCCAGGTGCTACAGCAAATGATTTATGCGAGGGAGTGGTAGGCGTCCAGAGTTCAGGGTCTGTGAATCCTAATGAGCCTGGAGAATATCAGATTACATATACAGCGGTAGATAGTCAGGGTAATTCATCACAGGCAACGAGGGTGGTTAGAGTAGTTGATACACTACCACCTACAATAGACTTGAACCAGACTGAGATGGAGATAGAATGTGGTGATGTATTTACGGATCCAGGTGCGGTGGTAACCGACGAGTGCGATGGTACAGTAAATATATTGGCTACCGCATATGAGATGTATGTAATTAATCAGGTGTATGATGATGAGCAGGGTTGGATAGAAGTTGGAGAATGGGTAGAGGTAGAGAGCATAGATACATCGCGAGTTGATGCAGAATATAGAGCGAGGTATGAATATACTGATAATGCTGGTAATTCTGCTGATACTATGTATATGCCTATAGACATAGTTGATACAACACCACCAGTGATAACACTTGAAACAGAGGAACTATTGCTTGAGTGTGGTGCGGTATTTGAAGACCCAGGTGCGATTGCGGTAGATGCGTGTGATGGTTCGGTAGAACAATTGACCTTAAGTGCAATATACCTTGCTGAGACGATGTATGAAGTTGAGAGTATTGATTCAAGTGCGGTTGGGGTTGAGTATATAGTGAGGTATGTTGCTGAAGATAGCAGTGGCAATCGCAGTGAAAGAGATATGACTGTGCTT
>CAZZMK010000045.1:0-5368 GCA_964655185.1 uncultured Nitrospirales bacterium
GATGGTAAAACTCTAAAAGATTGGGACGGGTTGGAAGGATGGTGGTGGATAGAAGACGGCGCCATAACAAGCGAAAGCACCCCTGAAAAACCCTGCAAAAATGCTCACTATCTGTTCTGGACTAAAGAACAACCTGAAGATTTCATACTAAAACTCGAGTTCCGCTTGAGAAATGGCAATTCAGGCATACAATTCAGGAGTGAGAGAAAACCCAATTATGATATATGGGGCTACCAGGCTGACATCGATGACACCGGCGAATGGATAGGTGCGCTCTTCCAACACGACCGCTGGGCTGTGGCAAAAAGAGGCTATAAAGTCTGGATAGATGAAAACGGAAATAAAAAGGAAGAAAATTTCGAAGACCCAAAAACCTTACTCCAGCACATCAGGCAAAACGATTGGAACGAATACGAAATCCGCGCCATCGGAAATCACATCCAGTTATTCATCAACGGTAAACTAATGTGCGAAGCCTTCGATGACGATAAGAAATTCGCCCGCAGAAAAGGTTACATTGCCCTTCAAATGCACCCAGGTCCCCCAATGAAAATTCAATTCAGAAACATCCGCATAAAAATTATCAAATAGCCCTAATTACAACACATAATGCTCCAAAAATCTTACTCATACAACAAGTAAAAAATATTCACTGAGACGAATAATTATTCGGTTCCCCTGATAGTTGTTGGTGATGTATGGGTTTAGGGATGAGAGGATAAACCATAGGAGGAGATTTGGAAACGGTAAGGTATACATAAATGGGATAGAAGGACTTTGGAGTTATGCGAAGGAGCGGTTGCAGAAGTATCATGGGGTAAGTGCTCGTTATTTTGAGTATCACACAAAGGAGTTAGAAATTCGGAATAATTATCGTGATGATGTTTTATACACATAAATTTTAACCTCTATCCTATTAGAGAATTCAAATAAATAATCCTCATGGTTAAATCGTCTTAGATTAAACAAAACTTAGGATTATGTGAAATAAAGTACTTAATCGTCTAAATATAATTTGTCACTATGTGCTATAAATAACTTTTTATAATTAATTTCAATTTTTGAAAATTTCGTTTTTTTATGGTATAAGATACTTAGAGGGAAAAGTTAATACACATATTAATTTTAAACTCTACAAGGGAAGGAAGGGCCATGAGCAGGAAGGCGACGAAAGCACACCTTGAAGCATGGGTAATACTAACTGTTACCATTCTCTTGTTCCTAGGCATTGCATTTGAAGTACTTGCTTCCATTCCAATTAACTCGCTAAGTCAGCCAAAGGGTGAAGAAAAAACAGAAGCAACAGAGATATACGATGAACAAGTAGTGGGTCCGCTCTCAGGTGACGAAGGTAGTCGGAAATATTTCAAGATATATCTCCCCTCTAATCAGGCTATGTTAGATGTTCGCCTTGGGGGAGGTGAAGGAAAATGTCAGTTTTATGTTTACCACGAATCTTGTCAAGCGCCAGAATGTGAATATACTCCTGATTGGTACGAAAATAGAGGAATTTTAACTCCTGAGTCCGGTTGGTGGTATATAGAATTGTATGGTTTGGAAACTTATAGTGGGGTGACTTTGACTGCAGACTATACTGGAAATAATGAGGTCACAGAGGTCACAGACGGACAGGAAGTTGGTCCTCTATCTGGTGATGGAAATATTATCCACCTCTTTAAGATATATGTACCTTTTAACCAAATGGAATTAAATGCTCATCTTATAGGTTCTAATTATATACTCGAGATGTCTCATGAGTCTTGTCATGGGAAAGCCTGTAAAGAGCATGGGCATACATTCTGTCCCTCCCCTGGTTGGTGGTATATAAAGTTTTTCCAGTGGACACCATATAGTGGGGTTAGTCTGGTCGTAGATTATAAAGGAGGAAATGAGTACCCTGAGATAACAGACGGCGAAGTAGTGGAACAAATATCTAATGGGGATATATTCAGGATAAATGTCCCTGCTGGTCAGGCAATGTTAGATGTTACTACTTGGGGAGGCACAGGTGACTGCGCTTTGAAGATTTTATCTCCCGATTCTTGCGATATAGCAAACACTTCAAACAATTTTGATAGCAATAACGAACACGCAATAGTGTTACACCCTATACCTGGTTGGTGGTATATATGGTTCAGTGGTAGTTGTAGTGAAGTAAGTATGGTTGCAAATTGTATTGGACGAGATGAAACCCAAGAGATTACAGACGGCGGAGTGGTAAGTTCTTTATTTGGTGCTAAAGATAGTTGGCAAATATTCAGGATATATATTCCTACTGGTCAGGTAACTTTGGATGTTCGTACCTCGGGAGGCACCGGAAATTGTGACCTGTATGTGTATCGTGAAGGTGATGAATCTGAAGATTCGTCGAAGAACGGGACAAATGATGAGCATGTGGTATACTTGAACCCCGCTACCGGTTGGTGGTACATAGCCCTGAACGGTGCCGATGCCTATAGTGGAGTAAGTTTAGTTGCAGATTATCTTGGAGGAGATGAGGTACAAGAAATAACAGATGGTGAAACAGTAAGTTTTCTATCTGGCGATAAGGATACTTGGCAATTATTCAAAATAAATGTACCACCTGGCCAAGCGGTCTTAAATGTTCGTACCTGGGGTGGCGTAGGAGGAAATTGTGATTTGTATGTGGTCCATGAGTCTTGCCACACGAAAGAATGTAGATATGTTTCAAATGAAGTAACCAATTATGAGGAGATAGTAATAAATAATCCCTCCTCTGGTTGGTGGTATATAGCACTATACGGAGCAGATACTTACACTGGTGTAAGTTTGCTTGCGGATTATAGTGGTGCGATTGATGATATATTGGATGAGGAGATAGTAAGTTCCATATCAGACTGGAAACTATTTCTAATAAATGTTCCTGCCAACCAAGAGTTATTATGGGTTCGTACCTGGGGAGGCAATGGAGATTGCGACTTGTTAGCCTACCCCGAGTCTTGCCAAACATCTGATTGCTTGTATAGTTCATCAAACTCCGGCAATGATGAACAAATAGTAATAAGCAATCCTATTTCTGGTTGGTGGTACATAGGCATATTTGGTTTCGACTTTAGTGATGTCAATCTTATTGCAGACTGCGTCTCACAAAGCGAAATCGTAGTACTATCAGATGGCGAAATGCTAACACCTCTATCCGGCTCTCAGTTCAGCACCAAATACTTTAAGATATATGTTCCCAATGGTCAGGCAAGGTTAGGTGCCTATACCTGGGGGGGTACAGGAAATGCCGACTTACTTATACTTCATGAATCTTGTTCCACAACGCCGTGTATATATTCATCGTTGAGTGCAGGCAATGCTGAGCAAGCAGTAGTGAATACTCCAGAATCCGGCTGGTGGTATATAGCACTACGTGGCACAGAGAATTATAGTGGGGTTACTCTATTGGTAGACTACTTTAGTGCAGAAAAACTAAGAGACGGGCAAAAATTGAGTTCTCTATACGGAGATGCAGGTAGTGTGAAATATTTTATGATTAACGTCCCTCCTGGGCAGGTAAGATTAGATGTTCATACCTGGGAAGGCTTAGGAAATTGTGATTTATATGCATATCACGAGTCTTGTACCACAGCAGGATGTGCATACAAGTCGGAAAATACAGGTAATGATGAGCAAATAATAGTAAATAACCCGGCACATGGTTGGTGGTATATAGTTCTATATGGCGTCGAAAACTTTAGTGGGGTGAATCTTATCGCATCCTACACTAAAGAAATAACAGATGGTGAGGTGGTGACTTCCTTATCAGCCGACCAAGGTATCACTCAATACTTTAAGATATATATCCCAACTCCTCAGACGAGGTTGAATGTTCGTACCTGGGGAGGCACAGGAAATTCCGACTTAGTCGTATATCACGAATCTTGCCGTTCATACGAATGTGTATATTCCTCATCGAATACAGGCAACAATGAGCAAGTAGTAGTAGATGCCCCTGCTACTGGTTGGTGGTATATAAGATTGTATGCTTCCGAAGCATATAGTAATGTCAACTTGACAGCAGATTACTTTATTGCAGAAGAACTGAAAGATGGAGATAGGGTAGGTCCGCTATCTGGTAACCCAGGTAGTACACGATATTTCAGAATAAATGTTCCCGAAGGCCAGACAACTTTGGAGGTTCGCACATGGGGAGGTACTGGCGATTGTGATTTGCTTGTATACCACGAGTCTTGTCGCACAACTGATTGTGAATATTCTTCGTCGCGTTCAGGTAATAATGAGCAGGTAGTAGTAGATAATCCTTCTTCAGGTTGGTGGTATATAGTATTGTACTCTGGGAGGCTCGCATATAGTGGAGTATATTTAATAGCAGATTATAGTATATCTATTGAGGGCGAAGGAGTTACAGAAGGTGAGGGTCCAGCAGAAGGAGAGGGTACTATTGAGGGTGAAGGTATATTAGAAGGCGAAGGAATTTCAGAAGGGTCTACCGAAGGTGAAGGTTTAGCAGAGGGAGAAGGTGAAACGATGACAGAAATATTTGACGAGCAAGAGGTAGGTCCGCTATCTGGAACTCAAGGCAGTTATCAATACTTCAAAATAAATGTCCCTGCAGGTCAAGCACTGTTAGATGTCCGCATCTGGGGAGGAACTGGTGACTGTGATTTGTGGGTATGGCATGAGTCTTGCCAGGCACCAGAATGCAGACATTCCTCAGTAAATATAGGTAATAATGATGAGGTATTGATAAGCAATCCCGACTCAGGTTGGTGGTACATCTCTCTGTATGGATATAGCGAATATAGTGGAGTGTACTTAGTTGCTGATTACAGTGTGTCAGTAGAAGGCGAGGGCTCGACAGAAGGTGAAGGTGAAACAATACAAGAAATATTTGACGAGCAGATTGTGGGTCCATTATCAAGTCTCCAAGGAATTTACCAACCCTTCAAGATAAATGTTCCCGCAGGTCAGGTACTGTTAGATGTCCGCATTTGGGGAGGAACTGGCGATTGTGATATGTGGATTTATCACGAGTCTTGCCAATCATCGGAATGTGTATATCATTCAATAGTTTCTGGCAATGATGAGGAAATAATAGTGAATAATCCTACTCCCGGCTGGTGGTATATATGGCTATATGCTTCTGAGGCATATGATGGGGTGTACTTAGTAGCAGATTATAGTGACTCAGGCGAAGGCGAGGGCATAGTGGAGGGTGAAGGTATATTAGAAGGCGAAGGAATTTCAGAAGGGACTACCGAAGGTGAAGGTTTAGCAGAGGGAGAAGGTGAAACGATGACAGAAATATTTGACGAGCAAGAGGTAGGTCCGCTATCTGGAACTCAAGGTAGTTATCAATACTTCAAGATAAATGTTCCCACAGGTCAAGCACTGTTAGATG
>CAZZMK010000046.1:0-6688 GCA_964655185.1 uncultured Nitrospirales bacterium
ATTCTATTTCAAATATTTCCCCTACTTGCTTCGATAAATATACTTCGTCTGGATTAGAATGATTTAACGAAATTCCACCTGAATAATGAGGTTCAGGTTCCTTTGTGCCTTTCGGAGTTTGAGGAAACCATTTTCCTGCCAATGTAAGGGTATTATTTTCCCATTTCTCCCCTGTCCACCTTGCGTAACAATAATAGTGCTCAGTTTCCTGAGGCATTCTGGCATATACAATTACAGGTTTGCCATCTTTGTCCAGTGCAATGTCCCATACCCAAGCCCGTCCATTACCTAATTTCCCATTGTATACTATATCGCATTTTGAATGAGGTACCGGGAGGGTTTCGAGTGTCCCTATCTCAGTCCCATCTGCTTTGAAAATTTTCCCTTTTTTATAGCACGCATAGTATATAGAATTGAAAGGTTCATTTCTCGGGTGCCCATCGGTGAAAGCAAAATGTATCTCATCTTTGCTATTGGAAACTACCTTAATGTAGGGTCTAATATCTTTTGCTTCTCTACCTATGTCTTGAAATAGTATTTTCGGCTCAGACCAATTAATACCGTCATCTGAGGTTGAAAATGTTGGTTTCCAACTCTCTCCTCTCCAAAATACATATATTTTGTTTTCTGCTGAAAGGTGAACTGGATGACTGTAGGTTACCTTTGGCATGTTAGATACAATAATTTCATCACTCCAAGAAAATATATTTTCAGGTGCTAATGCTTTCCTTGCATAGAGATTTTCCTTGTTATGCTTGGCGTAAAACACCATAATTATGTTATTTGGTAGTACAAGAAAAGAAGGTACGTTATGGTCATCGATATCCCAGTATTCTTTTAATGTGTACACTTTTACTTCTTTGGTGTCGTGGTCGAAGTATCCAATTTGAAGTTTACCCTCTGCTGTTAGCCAACCTAAATAGGTCCTTTTGTATTTCCCTTCTACATATATTGCTCGTGGGTCTTGGAACCAACAGTATGCGCCTGATTTGGATATTACATACTCCTCAGACATTGCAATTAGAGATGTAAACATATAAAAAGTTAAAAGTAATCCCAATTTTAATAATGGGCTATATATTTTGTAAAGTGTCAACATGGTATTTCCCTCATTTCGTTATATTTGCGTATCTCTTTGTAAAAAATATATTATATAAAAGTAGCAAATTTATAACACAATAATAAACAAATGAAGGAAGGGTTGTGGACATGAGTAAGAAAATTAAAGTGATTTTGGTATTGTTGTCTGTAGTTACTTTGGCTTTTATCACAGTGTCCTGTGGTGGGAAGAGTCAGCAAGAGCCAACTACTCAGCCAAAACCAGAGACACAGACTACTGCTCCAGCAAAACCTGAAACACAGCCATCTCAACAGACACAGCAGGCGCAACCACAAGCAACTGCTCAAGCACCTGCACCTTCTGCAGGTAAGCCAAAAATTGAGGCTGTGGACCCTGTTTTTGATTTTGGTGAAAAGTCAAATATAGAAAAAGTTGAACACGAATTTACGATAAAGAATACCGGAGATGCTTTACTTCAGATATCAAGGGTAACTACGAGTTGTGGTTGTACAGTCGCTCAGCCCGAGAAGAAAGAACTACAACCGGGCGAGTCTACAGTTGTAAAAGCCACACTTAACTTAGCGGGAAGAGTAGGACCTTTAACAAAGACCATTACCGTCTTTTCTAACGACCCTGATAATCCTCAGTTAACTTTGGAATTTAAAGGCGTAGTAAAGAGTTTAATTGCAATTGAGCCTGATAGATTAGTTCAATTTGGCGAGTTCCCATCTGATGAAAAGCCTGAGCCCAAAACAGTAGATGTAAGAAGCGTAGACCCTGCACTAAAGTTTAACATTACGAAAGTTGAAATGGGTGAAGATAATCCTTTTGATTACAAACTTGAAACAGTAGAGGAAGGGAAACATTATAGAATAACATTCAGCCTTGTCAAAGACCTCCCATTAAATCAAAACATTTATAAGAGAGTAACTATTCAAACTGATGCTCAACTTGAAGGGAAGCCTGAAGAGGCTGTGGCTTCTTTAAGAAATATAATTGTTACTTTGTCTGCTCGTGCATTAGGTCCAATAGAAGTTCAGCCGCCCACATTAACTGTCCGAGTAGGGGATGAAGAGGCACCACAACCAGGACAAGAAGCATCACAAGCAGGTCAAGGACCACAGCAAAAAGTTGGTACTACATCTCAGTATGTGAGGGTTAGAGGTATTAAAGATAAAGAATTTAAGATTACTGAAGTAGTTCCGCCTGACCCTCAGATTAATGTTGATATCAATGAAAGAGATAAAGGAGATTTTATCTTAAAAATCTCCAACATCCCGAGAGATGAGAATTTGAATGGGAAAAAATTTATCATCAAGACCACATCGCAGTTTGCGCCGGAACTTGAGTTGAATGTTAAGACTATAAAGTACCCCGTGAGTAAGTTCCCAAAACCAATGGGTAGTACATCTTCAAGTAATGTAACTGAGGCTTTAAAGAAAGCACTAGATCAAAAAAAGGATAATTTGCCGGTTCCTCCTAACGTTCCTAAGCCACCAAAGCCTCCTGTTACTCCTCAACCGGCGACTGCTCCACAAAATAATCCTAATCCTTCTCAATAAAGAAGTAAGTATAAGTATTTAGAAAAAGTGAAAACATAGAAGCCTGAGATAAATATCTCAGGCTTCTATTTTATTTAAATAGATTCACCAAGTTATTTAAATTTGATTCTTTATTGACTTAATTGCTTAATCTTATCAAGGATGTGTTCTGAGTCTAAACCTTGGTAAGGTATATGTTCAGTGAGTCCACCGCAACCCAGTTTTGTTACACTCATATAGTCGTATCGAGGTGTAAACCCTCGCTGGAGTAGCCAAGTGCCGAACCTTATTCCTAATCCTGTCTTAGCATTTTGTGATTCTACAACGAGCACAAATTTAGTTTTACCTATTACCGTTATCATGTCTTCGTCAACAACATTTAGGGTAGGTTTATTAATCAAACCGACATCGAGCCCGTGTTCTTTTGCTTGTTCCACTGCATCGAGTGCCCTGTAAAGCATATCTCCATACGATACTACATACCCCACTGTACCATGCCTTATGACCTCGTCTTTTCCAGGTATAAATTCATAATTACCTTCATAGAATTTTGTGCCATCTTCTTTGCAAATATATGGTAGTTTACTTCTTGTGGTAAAGATGAACCTAATTCCATTATCATTCCAAATTCTATGGACAATAGCCTTTAGTTGAAGTGCGTCTGCCGGAAAGTATAGCCTTGTGTTGTCATTTTCAGGAAGGCCATTATCTGCAAAGAAAATATTTATGCCGAAGTGGCAAGTGTTATCTGCAATCTCGTCTACCCCCGCGTGGGAGAAATGACAAATTAGATTTGCATTGTTAAGCCTTGCCATTGTTAGTTCGGATATTACCATCTCAAGGAAGGCTGAGAATGTGCTGAATATACCTTGCTTCCCCTTCTCAAAGCCAAATCCCGCTGCACAAGAGAAATTTCCCCTTTCTTGCACTCCACCATTTATGAATATCTCTGGATGGGCTACTCTAATTGCTTTAAGCCCTGTAGAACCCTCTAAATCGGAATCGATAACAAGCAATTTTTTCTCATTCTTTATGTCAGGATTATTTGTAATAAGGTCCCTAACAATATTTCCAAACTCAGTTCTGTTGCTTGCTTGTTCTTTCGTAGAACCTCTATAAACTTTAGTTGTGGAAGGTTTCTCTACTTTTTGGAGGAATTCTACAATCTCCGGCATACCACGATTAGTAAAATATGCGATTGCATTATCTTTGCTGATTACATCGTGCCCCGCATTTGAACCTTCTATTCCTGGAACACCCGGAGCCATTACTCTCTTATTTACTAAAGCAATTGGACCTGGTGTTCTAACCGCTTTTATCATTCTTTTGGCAAGTGATTCTATATCTTCGCCTTGACCTACATCTACGGTTAACCCATGTCCTGATAAGGTCTTGGCTATATCATATCCAGGGAGATATTTTGAGGGATGTCCTGATATAGTTACATCATTGTCATCGATGCAAAGTTTTATATTTATTTTTTGAGCCACAGCAAGTCTACTCGCCTCAGCGTCATTTCCTTCTTGTTGAGACCCATCTGAACCAAGTAAAAATACCACTTTATCTGGATTTGCAAGTGCTACACCGTTAACAAAGGGCCATAAATGGCCTAACCTACCAGAGGCAAACTTGATTCCGAGTTCAGGTTCTATTTCAGGATGACCATATAATCCGTGATAGGCTTCTCTGTAATGAAGTAGTAACTCGAATGGAATGATGCCATTGAACGCAGACATCGCATATTGGATGGCTACTCTATGTCCTGCCTCGTCAAAGTAAATCGGATAAATTTTGTCGGAGCCTTTAATAAAACTATCCAAAATTAATACCTCTGGCACTATACTATATGCTCCGCCTGTATGTCCTGCTAAACCTTTTATCCCTGCTACTGCAGTGAAAAGTATGATTGTATCGCGAACTATCTGAATGTTAGTTTTTAATTGTTCAATTTTTTCTGGTGTAAATTCTTCCTCAAACGGATTTACCACTATCGGCTTGTATTTGGACACATCCAAAGGAAAACTCATAGCACTCTACCTCCATCTGGTTGGAATTTAGAAAGCGTTAACAAGATAAAATACTATATCAAAAAGAATTAATTGTATTCTAATGAAGTTGGAAAGTTATAGGTGAACCGTAATCGCTTGAAAGTCGTTATATATTATGATAAACTAAATATTGTTAGCATTCTAATTAAGTGAGTGCTAAATACGGGTTAGAGGATGATGCCCACGAATTTTCCAAAACTAAATGAAAGAGAAGAGCAAATTTTAGAAGCAGTGGTACATTTATATATAACCACTGCGGAACCAGTCGGTTCTCGAACGGTTGCAAAACGATTAGGACTACAATTGAGCCCCGCAACTATAAGAAATGTCATGGCTGACTTAGAAGAAATGGGTTATTTAACCCAGGTTCATACAAGTTCAGGAAGAGTGCCGACTGACCTTGGATATAAATACTATGTTACAAAATTGATGAAAGTTCAAGAACTTACCCTTGCTGAACGCCAGAGAATCGAACAGGAATTGAGCAGAAAACTTGATACCGCAGAACAAATCTTGAAGCGTACAAGTCAATTGCTGGCTTTGACAACTCATCAAGCGGGGCTTGCGGAATTACCTAACGAGAAATCCGCAGTAGTGCGAAGAATCGATTTAATTCAGTTAGGAGAAAAACAAATAGCAGTAGTAATAGTAGATAACTTTGCAGGTGTTCATTCCTCAATGTTTGCTTTTGAAGAGCCGATATCTCCACACATAATTGAGCCTTTAAATAAGTTTCTAAATGAAACCCTATTCAATGTTTCACTCGATAGAATAGGGTTAGTCCTGAAAGAAAATCTTAAAAAGTTTTTCGACGAGCGAAGAAAGATGCTTGAAATTGCGTTTAAGATATTGTCACGAATAGAACCTACTACATCGCAAATGATTCTTGAAGGTGCAAACAATCTATTTGACCAGCCAGAATTTCAAGAGCCTACTAAAATAAAGAGTATATTTGGTATAATGGATGACCCGACTCCATTGACAAGAGCGCTTCGAGAGTCCCTTGCTAAGTCTGAAAACCAACGCCAGACTGTGCTTATCGGCTCTGAGGCTAATATAAAGAATTCGGAGGAGTTTAGTATTATCGCCTCTCCATATATGTTAGAAAATGAAAAAACTCCTATTGGGTTCGTAGGTGTTCTCGGACCCAAGAGGATGCCATATGATAAATTGTCTGCTATGGTAGATTTTACTGCTTCAATGGTCGGAAAGATTTTGTCTCGTCTTGGACTATAATCCCTTAGCAACACAATTATTGGATTTAGAAAAAGAAGAGAAGGTTAAAACAGGGTGGAGAATATGGTAAACGAAAATATGGAAAATAAAAATTCTGAAATAGAGAAAAAAATAGAATTAACAGAAGAAAGTACTGCTCCAGATTCAGAAATTATTCAGCAGGCTTCTGTTGTTCCCACCTCGACTGAAGGTGGAGAAACGGAAGAACAATCTGCTGAACAACCTTCCGAAAAAGTTTCAGTAGAAGCAATTATAAAGTCCTTGGAAGAAAAAACAAAAGAACTCGAGGAAATTAAAGATAGATGGCTAAGAGTATGTGCTGAATTCGATAACTACCGTAAGAGAATGCAGAAGGAAATAAGGGAAATTAAAGAATTGGCTACTGAAGCATTAGTTAAAGATATACTTCCAGTTTTGGACAACTTCGAGAGAGCCTTACAACATGCTCCTGACCCTGAAGACCCATTCGTAGAAGGGGTAAGGATGATTTTTAACCAACTAAAAGAAATTTTGAAAAACAGAGGATTAGTATCTATTGAAGCAAGTGGACAAATATTTAACCCAAATGAACATGAAGCACTTGCCCAGATAGAAAGCGCTCTTCCTCAGGGAACAGTAGTGCAAGTTTATGAGAGAGGCTACAAGATGGGTAATCGCCTACTTAGACCTGCAAAGGTTATTGTAAGTAAAGGTCAGTTAGAACCAGTATCAGAATCGGAAAATAATAAAAATAACAATAAAGAAAATAATGACAACAATGAAAAAAGTGTCAACCAGGGTTGATATTTTTTAGTTTTTTATTT
>CAZZMK010000047.1:0-11965 GCA_964655185.1 uncultured Nitrospirales bacterium
ATAGAGATATAGCGGGAAGATACCAAAGGATGAAAGAAGCAGAAAAGGAATTTGAGAATATTGTTAATGAGGTAAACGACTTAGCGAGAGAAAAGAAAAAACTCGAAGAAGAAGTTTTTGCACTGAAACAAGATAGCGAAAAACAAGAAGAGAAAGCACGGAGAGATGGTTGGGTTAGGGCTGGAGAAAAAGTTATAAGACTAAAGGAGAAACAATAATTAGAGGAGGTTCAGACAACAAATAGGTATGAGTAAAATACGAAGCAAGAAGGAGATTCTTGCAACACACGAAATAGAAGTTCAAAACCAGGAAGAACTGGTAAAGTTATTAGGTGTTAATGGAGAAATCAGGCGGAGAGTTAAAGATTATACTCGTGTCAGGATTGTTGACAGGGGGAATAAAGTAGTCTTGATAGGAGATAGTGAAGAAACTGTTAAGGTAAGTAGAATCCTGACCGAGTTTCTGACCGCTGTTAGAAGAGGTTATACCCCAACACCTGCGGATTTTGATTCTGCCTTCGAGGAATTTCCTGAAATTAGGTTGGCTTATGTAGGTGAAAAGGTTACTCCCACTGGAAGTTTGATAGGAGGTATACTAAGACCCGAGATAAAAGTGCAACCACGCTCGCCAGGTCAGATTGAGTATATCGAAACTGTTTCTAAATCTGAAATGACAATTGTGATAGGGCCTGCGGGCACAGGAAAGACATATCTTGCTATGGCAGTAGCAGTATCTGCTTTGTTAAACAAGCAGGTTAGGAGATTAATTCTGACGAGGCCCGCAGTGGAGGCGGGTGAGAATCTGGGATATTTGCCAGGTGCAATTGAAGAAAAAGTCCATCCATATCTCAGACCATTGTATGATGCATTGTATTCTATGGTTGATTTTGATAGGGTTCAGAAATGGATTGAGCAAGAGAGAATAGAGGTAGCACCTCTCGCTTTTATGCGGGGTCGTTCTCTTGACCACGCCTTTGTAATACTAGACGAGGCACAAAATACTACTAGTGACCAAATGTTTATGTTCTTGACAAGATTAGGGGAGGGCTCAAAGGCTATCATCACAGGTGATATAACTCAAATAGATTTACCGAAGGGGAAGATATCTGGCTTAGTGGAGAGTCGAAGAATATTAGAAGGAGTGCCTGGAATAGGCATTGTACAACTAACGAAGCGGGACGTTGTGAGGCATCCATTGGTTCAAAGAATTATAGATGCTTATGAAGCACACGGGAGGGTTATTAATCACGATGAAACCCGTAGTACCCATCCTTCTCAGGAATATAATGAACGGAGTGAATAAGTGTTATGAGCGAGGGTTCAGGGAACCAACGTGATTTAAGGTTCCCTAAAAATCAAACAAATCCCCTTTCATTATTAGGAGAGAATAATATCCTCTCCCTTCGTGGGATATTATGGGGTCTGTTTTGTAGTTTTGCTATTACCTTCTTTATAACAGGGTACACACCGAGCGAATATCTTAATCCTGAAGAGGTAGACAAACAGGTGGTAGCAGACAGAGAAATCCGTGCTTTATTCGGGTTTCAGACTGAGGATGTTAAGGCTACACTCGAAGCACGTAAGCAAGCAAAAAGTAAGGTGCCTCCTCATTACAAATTAAATAAAGAATTAGTAAAAACTAACCTTTCCATCTTAAATAGTAGGATAAAAGGTATTTTAGAGGTAAAAAAAGACATTTATAAGTATATAAAGACTGTGGGGAAAATACCATCACCAGATGAAATTAAGAAGGAATTGAGAAAGTATCTTGGTGAGGATACAGGCTGGGTAGATAATTTTTCAGGGGAGTCTCTCTCAATATGGTTTTCGGATTTACTCAGTGCGGATATTATGCCTGGTGAGAAAGATTTAAGTCTATATGACGATATGGTTAATGTACTCGGAGACGTTGCTACCAAAAGTCTTGAGTATTTACTACTTAGAGGGATTAAACCGTCAGGTGAAAATGTCCTACCAGATGACAAAATTGTGGTAATTAGGGAACTATCAACAGATGTTCTAAAATCTACAGAGGAACTTTTATGGAAGGAAATACCAAATCGAGAGAATATCCTTACCATAGACCTGAAAAAGGTTGTTATACAAGAATGTGAAAAAACTATAACAAATCAACCTCTCAAAATAAGTTGTGATGAAGTTTATAAAGCCATTAAACCTATTATCAGCGACCTAATAGTTGAGACAATTCAGTATGATGCTGTTACTACAGATTTGGTTAGGGAACGTTCTGCCGAAGAAGTTCAACCCATTATGAAAGAAATCGCTGCAGGCGAAATCATACAAGAGCGTGGCAAGAGATGGACACTCGAGTCTCGTTCGGATGCGAAAACATACTTCAATTTGCTAAAGCAATCACAGGGTTCAGGTGTAAGATGGATATTCTCATATCTTTCTAACTTGATAATTGTAGTTGTAGGATTGTTAGGTTTTTACAGAGCAATCCAGTTGTGGGAACATAAAGGCGAACCTTATTTTGAAACTATTTGGAATTTAGGGCTTTCGTTACTACTTGCTATTTCAATGGCAGGAAGGGGAATGCAATACTTTGACCCAACAGGTTTTTCTGTCCCCGTAGCAGTCGTAGGAATGTTATTTGCAATACTTGTTCAAGTAAGACTTTCTGCTTACCTTTCATTTATTGCTTGTGTTTTTGTATCGATTATTTTCAAGTATGATTGGCAATTGCTTGTTTTTTATGTGGCTATGACTTTTGGCTCAATCTTTATGTTACATAGAGTTAGAAAAAGAAGTGATATGACATCTGCCTCATTTATTGGGATACTATTTGGGTTGATTATGTTGATTGCGATTACGCTCACAACAGAAAGCATCTCTATGGAAAACACTTTCAGAAGGTTTCTCCTCCTCGGTGTAAATGGAGGTTTATGTATTCTTGCTGTTCCGGGTTTATTGCCTTTCTTAGAACGATGGTTCAATATAGTAACGGATTTTCAACTCCTTGAATATTCTGATTTAAACCACGAATTACTGAAAAGGCTTGCAGTAGAAGCACCTTCTACATATTCACATAGCTTGACATTGGGACAGTTGGCTGAAGCCTCCGCAGATGCTATAGGTGCTAATGGGCTTCTGGCTCGTGTATGTGCATACTACCACGATATAGGTAAACTGCTTAGACCCGAGTATTTTTGTGAGAATCAGAATGGCATTAATATTCACGATAATCTTACCCCGCGGAGTAGTGCAAGGATTATAATGTCGCATGTTCAGGAAGGAATTAAGCTTGCCCAGAGATATAAACTCCCCAAGCCAATTATAGATGCTATTGCCCAACATCATGGTACACTTAAGATTGCTTATTTCTACCATCGTGCTTTAGAACAGCAAAAGTATGATGATGTTGAAGAAGTAGATTACAGGTATCCTGGACCGAAACCGCAGAAACCTGAATATGCCATACTAATGATTTGTGATGCCTGCGAATCTGCGGTGCGAGCAATTAGACACGCAAATCCAGAACGCATAAGGCAAATGGTAGATAAAATTGTAACGGAACGGGCAAATGATGGCCAGTTTGATGAGTGTGATTTAACCTTAAAACAACTAAATATAATTGTAGATGTAGTAGCCAGAATTTTGTTTTCTATCCACCATACGAGGGTGGCATATCCTACTGATGAACAGGATAATAAACAAACTAATGGAAACGGAAAAGCGAATTCCGATAAGACTGAAAACGGGAAGGAAAAAACCTTTGCATCTGGTAAGAAAATAAACGGGGAAACACTTAAATGATAGAACTAACCATAAAAAATATCTCTAAGATTAAGGGGATGTATTCTAAGAAGGCTCTTGAAAAAATTCTATCCACCATAGAGCAAGGCGAAAAACTTACGGATGCGAAATACCAGGTATCGTTGGTTTTTTGCAACGATGAGTTTATAAAGGGATTGAATAAAAATTATCGTGGAAAGAATAAACCTACGGATGTATTGTCTTTTCCCGTACCAGAGTCTTTTCCTCAATACGGTGATGTAAAACTCCTTGGCGAAATTTATATTTCTCTTGAGACTATACTTAATAGAAATGAAAATGACTTAAGTAAAGCGAAATCTGAAGTAAAATTATTATTCTGCCACGGAATTCTTCACCTGCTCGGTTATTCTCATGATACTCCCGAGGAGAGAGAAGAAATGACAAGGAAACAGTCTAAGTATCTTGGGATACATATCTCAGATGCCTGGATAAAACCTGCTAAGAAACGTAATTCCTCAGATTAGATTTATTAAAATTGTAGTAGGTGTGGTAAAATAGTATTGAAATGAGAAATAAGGTTAATAAAAACTCTACTATAGAAGATTACCATAGTAATATACGGTACTACAGGACCAAAGCAGTTAGGGGGAGGCGGTTAGTATATATTCTGAGTCTGATAGGAATATTGGGGTTTATTTCTATCTTTGAAGCTGATTCTGCTGATTACTTGAATATCGGGCTTCACAATTCCTACAAGGAGTATTTTACTTACCAAATTCTTTTTATTTCTTTATGCTTACTTTTATCATCAGCATTTTTCTCTGCTACGGAGACTGCTTTCTTTTCGCTAAGAGCAACCCAACTAAAAAGATTTGAAGAGAGTAAGTATTATCGGGACAGATTAATTGCCCGACTAATGGTTGACCCCGCGAATTTTTTGACCACAATACTTATGGGCAATGCGATAGTGAATATCGGATTAAGTATCGTTTTTGGTGTAAGAATGGAAAGTTTTTTAATGGAGAAAGTGTTTGTTGGCAGGTTAGGAGGGAGTTGGATTTCTTATGCCTTGGCTTGTATCATCTCAACATTTATCCTCATTATTGGTGGTGAGATAACCCCAAAACTAATCGCTTTGAGATATGCAGAAATATACGCTCATTCTGTTGTGTTATTGATTTTTTTGCTTCATTTGATTTTCTCTCCAATAAGGAAAATTTTCCTTTACTTTACAGGTGTGGTTTTTAAGGTAACAGGTTTCAGTACAATTCCACCTTTCCCATGGATAACTGATGATGAATTTGTTGAGATTGTTAAGCAAAAGGAACTCTCACCGATGATTGCTGAGCACGAGCGTGAGATGATACAAGGTATATTACAATTTAGAGATGAGCCTGTGAAGAAGATATTGGTTCCACGAACTGAAATAGTAGCCATTCCATCTAAAGCAACTGTTAAAGATGCTTGGGAAATTTTTTGTAAACATGAATACTCCCGAATGCCAGTCTATGAAGACAATCTCGACCACATAGTTGGCATGCTTTACGCTAAAGACCTGCTTGACTATGTTGAGATGAATCAATGGAAGGTTTCTGTCAGGCCTATTTCGCGTAGAGCATACTTTATACCTGAAACTACTACCATATCTGAATTTATTAAGTTTGCTCAGAGAGTAAATACACATCTCGCAATAGTAGTTGATGAATATGGAGGGACATCGGGACTTGTGACTCTACACGATGCTTTTAGGGAAATTATCGGTGATATTGCAGATGACGAGCAAGAAGAATCACAGCCAGAGTATGTGAAGGTGGGAGAAAACGAATATCTAATTGATGGGATGATGGCCATCTCTGATTTAGAAGAACTTGTTGGATGTCGATTGGATGACCCTGAACATACCACTGTTGCGGGGTTTTTGTTTAAGATACATGAAAATGTTACCTCCCCTGGCGATGTTATTGAGGTCGGTCCGCTTAAGTTTACTATAGAAGAGATGGATGGGAACAGAATAGCAAAGGTTAGGTTAGTAATAAGGCGAGAAGATACCGAAGATAGTGAGAAAGGTGGAAGAGATTTCGAGATAGATATATGATGTGGGCTATGCTAATAATATTTATCGTGTGTGTGTTACTTTCAGGGCTTTTCTCTGGATTTGAAACAGGCTTTGTCTCCGTAAATCCTATTCGTGTAAGAACCCTCTCAATGGAAGGTAATTCTCGAAGAGCACGAATGCTATTGAGGTATTTGAATCACCCTGATTATTTGTTTGTTGTTCTTCTTTTGGGCAATAATCTATGCTTAGTTGGTGCTTCAATTGCTATGACGAAAATTGTCCAAAGTCCAATATACTCGCTACTAATAACAAGTGCAGTCTTTTTATATTTTGCGGAAATTCTACCCAAGACTATATTTCGCTTACACCCGCATACTTTATGTGAGTGGTTAGTACCATTAGTAGTGTTTTTTGACTTTTTGTTCAAGCCATTTTCAATACCATTAAGTTGGCTATACTCAAAAATTTTAGGCAGTAACGATAGGTTTATATCTATCCGCTCTTTTATGCAAACTCCCGAAGATGTAAAGAAACTTGTTGAACAAGGCGTAGAACAAGGAGAAATTCACAAAGAGGAACAGGAACTTATTCAATCGGTTTTCGACTTGCAACAGAAAGTTGCAAAAGAGATAATGGTGCCACGAATTGATATTTGCGCTGTGCCGAAAACAGCAAAACGAAGTGAAGTAATACAGAATTTTAGAGAGAATAGATTTACGAGAATACCTGTGTATGAGGAAACCATAGACAGGATAGTAGGTGTTATAAAATCTTTTGACCTGTTAAAAGACAGCGATAGGACAAATGAAGATATAACCAGGTTTATTAAACCTGTAATTTTTGTTACTGATTCAACTCCACTTGACGAAGTATTGAAATTGATGAGGCAGAGGCATCAAACGATGGCTATTGTATTAGATGAATATGGAGGTACCGCAGGGTTAATTACACTTGAAGATATTTTAGAAGAATTGTTCGGAGAAATTAGGGATGAACACGACCAGGAAGAACCTCTAGTTCGGCAGATGGGCCCTGGTGATTTTATAGTTCAAGCAAGAATATCTTTGCAAGAACTTCGTGAGTTAACTAAGTTAGAGATTTACGATGACGAAGTTGAAACACTGAGTGGATGGATTCTTAAAAAGACACAGAGAGTTCCTCAAAAGGGAGAAGTTATAATAATTGAGCCTTACCGCATAACAATAGTTGATGGTAAACCAAATTGCGTGGTGACAGTGCGCCTCGAGGTTATGAAAAAATAGAACTTTTCAAGTAGTAAGTTCATACACCCCCCTGTTAATGATAAGTGAAGTCATGGAGTTTTTGCGAGTGTCTCTATGTACCTTTTCCAATCGGATATAAGTTTTGTTTCCTTGATTTCTTTTTCCCATACATATAAGTCAAACAGGAATCTCCCTGTTCCACCCTCTCTATCGTCAATGTAAATAGTAACTGTATAATCGTTCTCTTGAGATGGCTGAGAAAGAACAAATGGGTGAAGTGGTCGAGATATTTTTGGTACAGGTAATACAATACAATCTTTATTTGGGAGTGGATTAAAAATCTCAGCAGTTTGTAGGACTGGCGGGTCCCATTTCAAATGCTCTACTTTAATCTTGTGGCCTTTTATTAATATGAGGTCTTGACCATCGACTAATATATCTATTGTGGCTAACTTTTTCATACTATCGCGATAGTGCAAATAATACTCTTCATAGAGTTTTTGCTGGCTATTGATTAGGTCTTCTATAGTTTTCCTGTTAGGGATTTTCTCGAGTAGATGTTTCTCATAATCGACATTTTTCAAAGCAGATTTTGCATGTTCTATTAGTATTTCTATGGCGTCAACTTTATAGTTAAACCCGGGTTGGGATTTGAAAGTGGATAGTGAATTAGTTAATCGTTCAAGTGCATGTGATAAATTAGTCTTATTCTCATCGGTAGGTTCCGATAGGTAGTCAAAGAACCTTAAGATGGTTTGGACATAAAAGGAATTGGTTTGTATTAAGCAATTGGTCATATTCAACTGCGTTTTAGCGGTTTCAAGTATGTTAAGTTGGTCTGATTTCTCGTAGTGAATATTGTTGATTTTGTTTCTCATAGATTCTGCTTTATTAACGCCGTATTGGAGTTGGTGAAGGGTTGCCTCTCGCCAAGGGCTACACTTGAAGTAAATTTCACGGAGAAAGTTAATATGTTCTTTGCCAAGGTCTATCAATGGGTAGCCTTGTGTGACGAATTCACCAACACGCATGTGGAGGAAGGAATTAAATCTACCGTATGATATGGGTTCGATATGAAGTCCATATTTGTAGCAACTGGCTGTGTCTAAAAGGATTTGAGCCATATCTTTTTTAATTGCAGGACCAAAGATTTGAGCGCAGTAATCTTCAGCAATATCACGCATTTTTGCAGTTGGTTCGAACAAAAGTCTATATAGTAGGTACACATACATGCTTTGTGTAGACCATTCGTCTCCCCTTACACCTCCTGAAAAAGATATCCCACTTAGATTACAATCTTCACTGGATAACACATATTGTAATCCGCACTGAAAATATTCGCCTGAAAATGTTGGGAAAATGTTACTGTTACCTGCTTCGTAATAGTTCATAGGTTCAAATCTCATTATGGTCTTGTGCGGGGTGAGGTTGAATGTAGAATTAAACTGCTGATACCACCATCTGTCGCCACGAGTAATCTTGATTATTACATATAGATTGTCAGTAGGAATCTCATCGGTAAATACTTTCTTGTAAACATCAGGTTGGCAATGAATTTCATATTCTCTTAAACCCCAATTTTTATGGAAATATATTTTTTTATGTTTCTCCACTATGACTTCATATAGTTTTTTTAGAAAAGTTTTATATCTGTCTTCATAGCACATTTTGCATTCAGGATTGTTGTGGAGTAAGTCGTAAGCCTCATAATTGCCCCAGAAGCCTGTTATATCATCGAGGCATATCTCAACCCCATCTAATTCGGGTAAGGCTGTAAATAATCGGTCATACTTCTCCTGTAATTTTGCCCAGAACTCTTCTTCACAGGGAGAAGGTACTTGCCAATTGGTGTTTTTGAATAGAGAAGGGTGGTACGTAAGTTCATTGCTGAATGCAAAATATTTCATTCCGAGTGAATGAGCATACTCAATTAGTTCTTTAGTTTTGGCTCGATTAGACTCGTTTTCTATTCTTTCTTCTTCAGAGTCCCAAGGCACAAGACCAAGAATATTCATGCCTGAGACCCAGTTGAAGCCGTATCGAAAGGCTATGTTTATTTGTTCAAGTGAGGCACCACCTCGTGAAATCCTTCCCCACCCTGGAGCCTGTCGTATCGAGAACTGAGGCTTCCGTCTACAATTTACATCTGGAATACAACGATTTACCTTAATACGGTCCAGAAGCCAGAATATACCGTATGCATCACCAACAGGCGAACCCCCCACTATTAGTATAATCTTTCTTTTGTCTGACTTTAATGTTTTGATTATGAATTCTTCAGGAGATAGAGACGCTATATCATTATCGGGGAGGTCGACATTGTAATTTTTGTAGGCTTCAAGATTGTTTTCTAATTTGCCTACGATAATTACATTGCCAGTTGGAATAACTTCTGCAGATGATATTACTTTTATATTAATCCCCAACTCTCCAGATTCTTTTATCAATGTTTCCACAGCCACAGAGTAGCCTTTGTAGGAGTCATAATTAGTTGGTAGAATTACGACACATTTTTCTTGATTTGTTTCTGTAATCAAAGCAGTTATAATCAATAGTAGTAATTGAAATGGTGCCATATTTATCTCTCCTTTATCTTCACACCAGATTCGTTTTTCATAGTCTATTATTGTATCTCTTTTTGATAGAAATAGTCTTTAATCGCTTTACTTTGTACTTACAAAAATTCTCGTTTCGGGCTAATTAAAATTACAGAAGATATTGTTTTCGTAGGCAGGCTATAATCTACTACTTGAGGAGATAGAGGTGAAGAGTTTGTTATATCTTGCAATAACTTTTTCTCTGTTTTTAAGGCGATTTGCTTCATAAAAAAGCAAATGATAATATTTTGCTATCTTTTTTAAACCAGTTGTGAATAACTTTATGTTTACCGACCTTTGATAAGAAGAAAATAAACAGGGAAAACTCTTGCGGAGAATGTATTTATGTGTGAATTAGAAGTAATAAATCATTGTAGAGAAATAAATAAATGTAATCAGCGTGGTGGGAGAATGCTATCAATATTTGACCTGATAGAACGAGGTACTATGGACATAGCACTTGCGGGATTTTCCTTGTATTGCATAAGTCGGGGAAGTTCTTTTCTTGTGGGTGCGAATCCAGGTGGTGCGGGCAAAACTACTGTAATGGGTGCATTGCTTAATTTGTTACCACCTGGGATAGACCTTTATCCTGCTACCGAAGATGTTATAGATGAAGCATTGAAAAAGCGAATTACTAAAAGGTCTTGTTTTATTTGTCACGAAATAGGTTCTGGACATTGGTTTGCTTATTTATGGGGAAGTGCATTGAGGAATTACTTCAAACTACTCGATTTGGGGCACGTACTTGCTACTAATCTACACGCTGATGATATAGATGAGGCTTATTCGCAGATATGCATTGAAAATAGAGTGCCGGTCGAGTATTTTAGGAGAATAAACCTTATGTACTTTATAAAAATATTGCCTGGATATAAACGGGTAATTAACAAGATATATTTGTCAGATGGAGTAGGAGAACATATTCTTGTTTATGACTACGGTTCTGGAGAAAACTTAATTGAACAACACGTTGAAGATTTTGATTTTTATTGTAAGTGCATGGAGTTTATATCTCAGAAAGTCGGTAGCATACGCACTATTGAAGATACGCGAAAGGCTGTGCTTGATTTCCTCAGAACTAATTAATAGCATAGAGATATGAATTGTATTGAGATGTTTACTCAAGGACCCTTTCTATAATTCCACCGCCTATTACCTTTTCACCGTCGTAAAATCCTGCTACTTGTCCTGGAGTAATTGCAGATTGTGGCTCATCAAAGGTGACTTTTACTTGTTTAGCATCTGAAGTCAACTTTTCTATCTTACATTTGGCTATTTCGTGCTTGATTCTAATTTTACATCCAACATTATCAAGTATCGGTGGTACTTCATTCTCAGATAAAGAAATCCAATTGCAGTCTACTACCGTCATAGTCCTTTTCATGAGTTCGGGCTTCCTACCCACTACAATTCTATTAGTTTTCGGTTCTATTCTTACCACATAATACGGCTCGCCGGCACCGCCTATTCCAAGCCCTCGTCTCTGACCAATTGTATAATGAATAATCCCTCTGTGCTTTCCTAAAATATTTCCATCTTCATCAACGATTTCTCCTTCTTTGACTTCGTTTTGGTTGAACAATACCTCGTAATTGTTCCCCTCGATAAAGTCTTGACTCTCTGCCTGCGTCAAGAGTTCTGAAAAACCAAGATGTTCTGCAAGAGTTCTCGTTTCTTTTTTAGTTATAAAACCGAGAGGAAATACAACCTTACTGAGTTGCTCCTGATTTAGGAAAACAAGAAAGTAACTTTGGTCTTTCTCTTTATCTATTCCTTGCCAGAGTTGGTATCTCTTAGTCTCTGGATTTAATATAACTCGAGCATAGTGTCCAGTTGCAAATATGTCAAAAGAGATACCTATTTTGGTGGCTTGGTCTAACAGGAACCCAAACTTAATTTTTTGATTACACCTTGCACAAGGATTTGGTGTTCTACCTGAGAGATATTCCTTGCGGAAGTACTCAAGCACATATTTTTTATACTCCTCTGCCAGAGATATTTCATAAAAAGGTATACCAATTTTGTTAGCAAAGTTCCGAGCAGTTTCTATCTCCTCTTTTTCACCAGGACCGAAACATGCTTTGAAACTTGTTTGCGGAAGATTCAAAGAGTCATCCCATAATGACATTGTTACTCCTATAACTTCACAGCCCTTTTCTTTAAGAAGCCACGCTGAGATTGAAGAATCAATACCTCCGCTCATTCCAATTAGCACGCGGGTTCCTTTTGGAGGCAGATATTTAAAAAGTTCGGCTATTTTTTCAGATATGTTCAACATTGTAATAACTCTTGATTAGAAACTTGTGCAACTGCCCTAACATATCCTATTTCTCGTGGATATAAATAAAA
>CAZZMK010000048.1:0-4440 GCA_964655185.1 uncultured Nitrospirales bacterium
CTGAACCGCTCTTCCGATCTCTATTTTTTGCATTAGACCCACAAGAACTCGGTTACGGAATACCAACAGGACTTTTCATATTAATTCTCTTCTCATTCGCTTCTTTAATTGCAACACTTTTGATAACCGCAAAACATCTACTAAGCCCCCCATCTTCAGTCCCAAACTGTATATATAACTTCCTGACATTCGTAGCCTATTATGCTATACTTTACTTAATGTATAATACTAATATACTCGACTTAAAGTTAGAGTTTCTGAAATCACTAAATTTTAATTACTTTTAATAAAATTCAACGGAGAATAAACCTATGAAAAGGCTGTTCATCTTTGGCTTGACAATATTGATTTTGCTCTTTTCACTTGACTCTTGTCAAACTCCAGAAGGGGGTGTAGTAAATAAAGTGTTATCTGATTTTGGGCTTCGTGAAAAACCAGAAGGATATGTAAGTGAGACTGACAAGGTCTTTCAAAAACTTTCAGAAATAGGAAATACCGAAATAAAAAGGCTAAATCTGGAAAATAGACAGGGCGAGGTTAAATTTGAACAAAAAGGACCGAGAGGAGAATATTACAAGGAAGTGAAAATATATGAGCAGTTTTACCCTCTTGATGTAAAACCTGTGAGCCATTCTGGTGAGACTGGACAATCTTATGTAGCAACCATTCAATATTCATACAAAGTTTATAGAAGCGCACCAAAAACTACTCGAGTAGAAGCAGAAAATGCCAATGCAGATATTCCAACCGATATTCAAGGTAGGGAGATATACAGATATACTTTAGGACCTGGCGGGGTGTGGAACGGAGAAAGGGGGCAGAAAGTTAAAAGTTCGTAATCCACCAAATTCATTCAAAAACTATAGTTCTTTTGCGATAAACCATAATCCTATCTTCTGCATGAGCCTTCACAGCCTCAGAGAGTACCTTCTTTTCGATATCCCGTCCCATTGCAATCAAATCTTCCACACTATGGGTATGATTTACTTTTATGCATTCTTGATATATAATAGGTCCTTCATCAAGTTCCTCCGTAACATAATGGCTCGTTGCACCTATCAATTTTACCCCGCGCTCGTAAGCCTGATGATAAGGCTTCGCACCAGCAAATGCGGGTAAGAAACTATGATGCACATTTATTATTCTATTCCTGTATGCATTCACAAACGTGGGTGATAGAATTTGCATATATCTCGCAAGCACTATAAAATCGACATAGTGTCTCTCAAATAGTTCCATTGCCTTTGCTTCAGCCTCGGGCTTAGTCTCAGGGGTAACGGGAATGTAAAAAAACGGGGTATTAAAACTTTCCGCAACATACTCTAAATCGGGATGATTACTTATTACAAGAGCAATATCTGCCTTTATCTCTCCATACTTATGCTTCAAAAACAAATCATAAAGACAATGGTCATATTTTGATACCATTATTGCCATTCTCTTGTGCTCATCTTCAAAAGAGAGACTGGTCTCCATATTAAATTTTTGGGCTAATTCTTCCAACTCCTTTAAGAATTGAGACTTAGTAACATTCATCTCGGAGCAATCGAAATGAACTCGCATGAAAAACCTATTGTCTAACTCTTCTTTATGTTGCTGGGCATGAAGTATATTTCCTCCCCTCTCATAAATAAACTTTGCAACATTGTAAACTATCCCCGGAACATCTGGACAATGTAACCTTAATACTGCCGACTTACTCTTCCTCATAACTAAGCCTCAAAGTTAAATGAACAGTTCTAAAATTATTTTCCACCCAATCCAACTTATATTCTACCATCAATTCAAAAAAATTAAATATCACTTCCCTTTAACTCGCTGAATTATATTAGTGGTAGATTGTCCCTCAATCCCCGGAATTAGGGCTATCCTTCCGCCATAACTTTCAACAAATCTCCTTTCAGACTGCACCAATGTTTCAAGAGTATAATCGCCTCCTTTAGCATAGACATCAGGCTTAAGTTGCTTTATTATAGACAGTGGCGATTTCTCATCAAATATAATTATGTAATCAACACATTCTAAAGCAGAAAGTACGATAGCTCTATGCTCCTGATTAATAACAGGTCTTCCAGGGCCTTTCAGTGCTCGCACAGAAGCATCACTGTTAAGCCCCACAATCAAAACATCACCCTCCTTCTTAGCCTGCATAAGATAGGTTATGTGTCCCACATGCAGTATATCAAAGCACCCATTCGTCCATACTATCTTTTTGCCATTCTCACGAAGTTGAGTTACAATCTTTTTCAACTGTGGTAATGTCTTTAGTTTATATGGTCCGCCTGCACTTAGTAAAGCCTGCTCGACTTCTTCCCTTGCTACGGTAACTACACCGTGCTGAGATACCGCAACACCCGCAGAGGTATTACCTATTACCGCAGCCTCATGAAGTGTACCACCTGCAAGTAATGTTAATGTTACCGCTGCAGTAACCGTATCTCCCGCACCTGTAACATCTACTACTTGAACTGGAGTTATAGGAACATCTTCCACCTCCCCATCTTCGTAAAAAATCGTAATGCCATCAGGTCCTCGCGTAATCATAGCATTCTTCACAGACTTCAAAAGTTCCTTACCCGCTTTAAGTAAGGTATCATAATCAACCACCTCAATACCTGTAGCAATCCCTGCTTCCTTATCGTTAGGAAGAACAATATCAAAACCTTTGAAGAAGTTAGCACGGGAACGAGAATCTGCAACTGTTAATAGTTTATGTTTCTTAGCACAATCTTTAAGGGCTTCTAACACTCGTGGTGTAACCACTGAACCCACTTGGTCACCCACCATAATCGCATTAACTTTAGGCGCAACTTTGTAAATAGTCTTAATAACCATTTCCTCAACCTTACCTGAAATTGGCTTAGGCCGAGGAGTATCTGTTCTCAATACCTCTTGAGTCGGAATATTATGCCCACCTGCTCTGAGTTTACCGTATGTATTCGTAGGCTTAGTTGGGTCCACTATAAGCCACTTCGTCTCCACCCCTCTCTTCTCAAATTCTTGTTTAAGTATCTCCGCATTAGAATCCGCACCAATGACTCCTATCATAAACACCTTCCCCCCAAGTGAGGCTACATTACATCCAGCATTGCCCGCTGCACCTGGATTATACTTTCGCTCGTGCACTTCCAAAACGGGAATCGGAGCCTCTAAACTAACTTCTGTAACCTTACCGTATACATTCTCATCAAGATATATGTCACCTATTACCATCACCTTATATTTGTCAAACTTAGACAACAGTTCAATATAACGGCTTAAGGTTTTAGAATCCATAATTCATCTACATTGACTTTTTCCAATGATTTTATTTAAATCCCTCATAAAAGTTCAATTTAAGGAAGATGCTGAACAAATGCGGTGTCAGTAAAACTTGTTTGAAAATGAGTTATATATATGGTATTATATTAGCACTCACTTATATTGAGTGCTAACAGCCTTACGAAATAAAACTTAATTGATAGAGGAGGAGGTAACTCTATGGCTAAACAGTTAATTTTCGGCGAAGATGCGAGATTAGCATTGGTAAGAGGTGTCGACGCACTCGCTAATGCTGTTAAAGTTACATTAGGTCCACGCGGAAGAAATGCATTGCTCGAAAAAACCTGGGGTTCTCCTACACTAACAAAGGACGGTGTAACCGTAGCAAAAGAAATTGATTTAAAAGACCCATTTGAAAATATGGGCGCAAGAATGGTTAGAGAAGCGGCGAGTAAAACCAATGATACCGCAGGCGATGGAACAACCACTGCTACTGTTCTTGCCCAGGCTATGGTGCACGAAGGCATGAGACTTGTTAGTGCGGGCGCAAATCCTATGGCTCTAAAGAGAGGTATGGACAAGGCTGTGGCAGAGGTTGTAAAAGAATTAGAAAGGATGAGTAAAAAGGTAAAAAGCAATGAGGAAATTAAACAAGTAGCCACAGTATCTGCTAACGGAGATAAGGAAATAGGACAATTCATCGCCGATGCCATTGAAAAAGTCGGCAATGACGGTGTGATTACAGTTGAAAAGGGCAAAGGATTAAAAACTGAAATTGAAATTGTAGATGGTATGCAATTTGACCGTGGCTATTTATCCCCATACTTTGTAACCGACCCAAATAATATGACCGCCGTACTTGAAGATTGCTATATACTCTGCCACGAAAAGAAGATTAGTAGTGTCCACGATTTATTGCCGTTACTCCAAAAAATCGTTCAGAGTGGGAAACCACTACTAATCATTGCGGAAGATGTAGAAGGGGAAGCCCTTGCTACTTTGGTAGTAAACAAAATTAGAGGCATATTAAAAGTCGCAGCGGTAAAAGCACCAGCATTTGGTGACAGGAGAAAGGAAATCTTAAGAGATATCTCCATACTTACGGGTGGACAGTTCATTTCCGAAGACCTCGGTATAAAACTTGAGAATGTTTCTCTGGACCAGTTAGGAAGAGCCAAG
>CAZZMK010000049.1:0-3502 GCA_964655185.1 uncultured Nitrospirales bacterium
CGACGCTCTTCGGATCTAGAGCCATCTTACCCGCTCGATATAAATACAGTAAAATAAGAATAGCCCCAAGCAACCAAACACCACCAGTAAGTATCCTCGCAACTAAACCAAAAAAGGGAGGTAAGTTTTTTACAATCGCAATATAAATGTAATTTGCAGAATCTTTATTATCTACTACTATATAAGTCTGCGAAATTTTTTCAGGTGTTTCCCGATGAAAAGAAATTCCCACAGTGCCCTGAGGAGAATATGTTTGTTCAAAATGCTTATTACCATCCTTATCTTCTAATCTAATTACAGTCTCACCCTGAAATAGCAATCTCATAACTACAAAAGTATAACCATACTTAGATTCTTCTACCTTCAGAAGCCTATACCTTGTAATCTTCGATACAGGAAATTCTCCCGTGGAAATTTCTTGCTCAAAAACAGGAACTCCAAGAGAACTTATTTGGCAAAAGAAAATCAAAATAACTAACACAAAAAATATACGAAATTGTAACACCGATACACCTTTACTCATACCATCCTTAAGTAGAGAATTATAAACGAGTTTAAAAGGAAATCTTATATTATCAAAAAGAAATCTCCAATAATACATTAGTAGTCCATTGTTTGCCGTGACCCTAATTAGATTAAAAAAGAAAACCCCGCAAGGGCTTAACACCCTTGCGGGGCGGGGTCTCAATATCTTTTACCCCTTACCAAGACCAGATTCAAATTAGAAACTGATCTCGGTCTCGGCAAATAGATAGTTGAAATCTAAGTCCTCAAGGACTTCCTCACCGAAGAAGTGGGAGTATCCAGCACGGAAGACAAGGTCTTCACTGTACTGATAAGCACCAGTCAACTGAATCTCCCAACCTAACTCATCATTTGATTCTCTCCACCATAGGCATCCTCTTACTATATCTTCATCAAGCACATAATATTGTCCCTCAAGACCAAGTTTGATTGCCTCAGTTGGCTGAACACCTACACCAAGGCGATATACAAAAGCGTTGGTCAATATTCCGCCGTCATCTAAGAAGTCGGAATACTCCCAGTTGGAGAATAGACGATTAAACGCATAGTCATATTCATCAACATCAAACCACTTGCAGTCATAATCATCACCTTCAAGATATGCAAATCCCGCATAGACTCTCGGCTGCCAGGATATGTCGAATGTATAGCCAACTTCTAAATTCACACCCCAAGCGTTGAAATCTCTATCAACGCCGAAAATCCACCAAGTGCAATCATCCTTATCACCAAACTGATAAGCGACTTCTGCCTCAAAATCAAAAGCACCGACTTTGCCAGCGCCACGAAGGCCTACAGTATGAAGGTCTGCCTTATACCTCACGGCATCATCACGAAGGTATAACCAGTAAGCATCAATGACGATGTCTTCAAGACCTGTGTAACTTCCATAAACTCCATAAAAATCAACATCATCCTCGAAGAAATCAGAGAAGTTCTCAGCAAGTTTAGCCATAAATGCATCGACAGTCACTGTGTCGGAAACATAACCTAAACGAACAGCATCCCAGGACAAACCTGTGAAATTATACCTCTTGTCGTTTGTTCCGACTAACCAGCCACTGCCAAGGGTCATTTCCTGACGACCAACTCTCAAGCGAAGTGGGGTACCCCACATCTCACGGGCTTCGATGTAGGCTTGATAGACCTCGACATCATCAGTGCTTACCTGACGGGAATCAACGCCAGTTACATAGTCACGGGAACGAAAATCTTCGCCCCAAATATCGTAACTATCTAACTCGATGAAAGCAGTCACTTCGTCAGTAAAATCTGCTTTCACATTCAATCTTGTTCTCTGCTCTGTCCAAACGATATCAGAGTCGTTGTCATAATCTAACCAACTGCCTCTGATTCTAATTTTACCGCCGACTTCTACATTCTGAAGTTCGGCATATGCAATAGTCCCTAAGAGGACCATAGCAACTGCAACTACAAACAGTTTTTTACTCATACTTCAACACCTCCATAACTCATAAATTTGAGTTAATCTTAACTAATTGTTTTTTACTAACAACTATATCGACCACATCGAACCGACCCAATTCCCGCGAGATTTTCCCTGTTTCTCATACCTCCTTTCTCCTCGCAGATTTCGGAATTGGGGGCGATGGTATTTCAATTGTGAAAATGAATATAGCAAATTTAATATACCAAAGTCAAATAAATTTTACATGTTTTTGAAAATTATACCACTGTATAATGTATACCCAAATATAACCAACACAACTAATAGTTACCCGCTCAATAACTCTAAAACAAAATTAATAGACGAGTTTTTAATTTAATACTCATCCCAAAATAAAAATCAAACAAAAATAAAATAACCCTCAAAGGTATTTTAACCTATATCCCCCCCTAAAATTTTAGCAATTAAACTAAAACTCAAACTTTAAGGAGGAAAAATAATGAAACGCTCTAATCAACTCCAAAAAAATGATAATGTGTTCAGTTTAGATTCTCAACTACCTACTCTATCATCAGAGCCTTTAGTTTTCTTGCCCGACAGATTTTTCGAGGAAATACCTGAGAGTAAATCTATATGGTATGAAAGTGAAGAGGAAATTAAAGCAAAACTTGAGTGGGCAAAAGAAAAGGCAAAACTATTAGAATGGGTGCAGAAACAAATAGAAAGAAATCTAACCAAAAAAGAAAAAGCCTATATAGAACATTACTTCTTCTCAGGTCTCACTCTTGAAGAAATCTCTCAAAAGTTCAAGGTAAATCCTTCGAGTGTCTCAAGAGGGATAAAAAGAGCCATCAACAAACTCAAGAGTTTGAAAGAAAATAAGTCTATCACCTTGCCAAGAAAAAAGATGCGTAGAGTTAACAATACTAACAGCCGAAAAATAAATGCATAGAAAAAAACATTTCCCTATATAACATAAAACAAATCAAAATTTTGCTAATATAACACCGTGAAAACTCTAATTCTAAAGGCAGAAAAGTCTATGGGGAAAGACAATATAATTCTTATCGGCATGCCCTGGAGCGGAAAAAGTACTATCGGAGTACTTCTTGCAAAAGCACTCAAACGACAATTCATCGATACCGACCTACTAATTCAAACCAGAACAGGTAAATCATTGCAGGAAATAATAGATACCGAAGGTGTAGACAACTTCAAAACAATTGAAGAAAACCTTATATTAACTCTGAATCCCCAAAATGCAGTTATTGCAACGGGTGGAAGTGTAGTATACAGTGACAAGGCAATGCATCATCTCATATTCATAGGATATCTAATCTACCTCAAATGTTCATACGAAACAATCCTTAATAGAGCACAATTTGTTGAACTCAGAGGACTTGTAAAAACTAAATCTGACCAGTCATTACTTGAACTCTATAATGAGAGATGCCCCCTATACGAAAAATATGCAGATATAATCATTGATTGCGATAACCTCAAACACGAAGAAATTGTCCAAAAAATAATTTCATCCATAAAACTATAATGTACTTTTTATTTTTATGT
>CAZZMK010000050.1:0-12361 GCA_964655185.1 uncultured Nitrospirales bacterium
CGGCATACGATATCGGTCTCGGCATTCCTGCTGAACCGCTCTTCCGATCTATGGTTTAATAGTTTGGACTGGTAAAGATTTCTGCCGTAAAATCCCGAAATGTGAGAGGTGTCCTTTGAACAAGTATCCAAGGTGGTTGTAAGTTTCTTCTTAACTATAATATTAATAAATTGATATTTACTGGGGGAACTTGTTAAAATAAATCATCTTTT
Source organism: uncultured Nitrospirales bacterium (assembly GCA_964655185.1). Taxonomy (GTDB): domain Bacteria; phylum Hydrogenedentota; class Hydrogenedentia; order Hydrogenedentales; family Hydrogenedentaceae; genus Hydrogenedens. The sequence goes on from CAZZMK010000050.1 coordinate 213, forward strand.
TGGATAAAACTATAAAATCGCAAGGAGTAATAATTTTGTAATCTTCAATAATTAACAAAAATATTAGAAGGAGAGAGTTTATGCCATTAGTTCCGATGAGACAGATACTTGAAGAAGCAGCCAAAGGTGGATATGGTGTGGGTGCTTTTAATGTGAACAATATGGAGCAAATCCAGGCGATTATGGAAGCGGCAAATGAGACGAATAGTCCAGTGATAATCCAGGCGAGCAAGGGTGCATTGCAATACAGTCGGATGATATATTTGAAGAAGTTGATGGAGGCGGCGGTAGAGGAGTATCCGCATATTCCTGTTGCAATGCATTTAGACCATGGTGATACTCTTGAGACTTGTAAGAAGGCGATAGATTTAGGGTTTACCTCAGTTATGATAGATGGTTCGTTGAAGGATGTAGAGGTTGTTGTAGATGGAGTTAAGAAGAAGAAGCAAGAGCCTAGGAGTTTTGAGGAGAATGTGAAAGTTACTAAAGAAGTTGTGGAGATGGCACATTATTATGGTGTGAGTGTAGAGGGTGAAGTAGGTTGCTTAGGAGGTATAGAAGATGGAAGAGGTATAGAGGATAAAGAGGGTGAGTCTTTACTGGAGAGCGAAGATGAGGAGGAGAAGGAAGAACAACTTTACAGTCCATTCTTAACTGACCCAAATGAGGCGGAAGAGTTTGTAAAATTGACAGGAGTAGATGCATTAGCAGTTGCAATTGGAACGAGTCATGGTGCATATAAGTCTAATCGTAAGCATCCTGTTACTGGTGGGGTTTTGCCACCTATTATTGCTATTGGTAGAGTTAAGAAGATACATTCACGGATACCTGATGTTCCGTTGGTGATGCACGGTTCGAGTTCGGTTCCTCAGGAATTGGTTGACATAATAAATAAATATGGTGGTGATCTCAAGGATACGGCTGGAGTTCCATTAGAAAAGATTCAAGAGGGGATAAAGTATGGTGTAAGGAAAATTAATGTTGATACCGACAGTAGGCTTGCTATGACAGGCGCGATAAGGAAGTTTTTGGCTGAGAATCCCTCGAAGTTTGACCCACGTGATTATCTTAGGCCTGCTCGTGAGGCAATGAAGAAAGTATATGTAGAGAGGATGATTGCATTTGGACAAGCAGGACATGCAAGTGATTATAAGCCTATGAGTCTCGATGATATGAAGAAGTTTTACGGGAAGAAGTAGTAAGTATTAGATTATTTATTAGCATTTGTTAGATTTGGTCTTTTTTTAATATTTGTTTAGTTAATATTTGAAGTTTTTGCTTTTCCCACATTTACATCAAATGTAAGGAGTATTGTTATGTGTGGAATAGTAGGTTATATAGGTTCTAAGAATGCTGTGGATATAATCCTTACGGGCTTACACAGGTTAGAGTATAGGGGGTATGATTCTGCAGGTATTGCAGTAGTAAATGAAAAAGGGTTGGAGTATATTAAGAGTGTAGGTAAATTGAAAGTGTTAGATGCTAAAGTAGCAGAGCATCCTATTTCGGGAAATTTAGGTATAGGTCATACAAGGTGGGCAACACACGGAGAGCCATCTGAGGCTAATTCACATCCACATTTTGATAGTAAGATGGAGATAGCATTGGTTCATAATGGTATTATTGAAAATTTCCATGAGTTGAGAGAACAATTGGAAAAAGATGGAGTTAAGTTCAGAAGTCAGACTGATACGGAGACTATAGTACATTTAGTTAGAAAATATTATGAGGGGGATTTGTTTAAAGCAGTACAGAGGGCGTTAAAGGACTTAAGAGGGGCATATGCCATAGGTGTAATTTGTAAACATAACCCGGATGTATTAATTGCTGCACGGCATGGGAGTCCATTAATTGTAGGTGTAGGTGATGGCGAGGGCTATATTGCTTCAGATGTTCCAGCAATTATGAAGTATACTCGGAACGTAATTTATCTTGACAATGGACAAGTATGTGAGATTAAAAGGGATGGGGTTAGGATTGAAGATGTAGATGGTAATCCTGTTTCAGTTCATATTAACAGGGTCGAGTGGGATGACTCTGCGGCTGAGAAAGAAGGTTATCCTCACTTTATGTTAAAGGAAATTTTCCAGCAGGCAGAGGTTCTTCAGAATACGCTTAGAGGTAGGGTAGAAGAAGGTTCGGATGAAGTTAAATTGCAAGATATGAATATATCCGAAGACGAATTGCGTGCGTGTCAAAAAATTTTCATAGTTGCTTGTGGTACAGCCTGGCACGCTGGGATGGTGGGTAAATATTTGATAGAGAAATTTACTCGCGTACCAGTCGAACTTGATTTGGCATCTGAGTTCAGATATAGGGACCCAATAATACCGCCTAATACTATTTTAATAGCAGTTTCACAGTCAGGTGAAACTGCGGATACATTAGAAGCGATAAGAATTGCTAAGAGGAAAGGTGCAAAGGTTGCCTCTATTGTAAACGTAGTAGGGTCAAGTGTAGCGAGAGAATCTCACGGTGTTATATATCAACAAGCAGGACCTGAAATAGGAGTAGCCTCTACAAAGGCTTATACTTCTCAGTGTATGTGTCTTGCTCTGTTTACTATTTGGTTAGGGCTTATTAGAGGTACGCTAACGAAGGCCCAGGCAAAGGAAATGATTTCTCATCTGAGAGCGATTCCTGCAAAAGTGGATTATGTCCTAAAGAATCACGACATAGTTAAAGAACTTGCTGATATGCCGGAATATAGGGATGCACAGAGTTGCTTCTACTTAGGGAGAAACTTTAATTATCCGAGTGCTTTGGAAGGTGCTTTGAAACTAAAAGAAATTAGTTATATCCATGCAGAAGGCTATGCAGCAGGCGAGATGAAGCACGGGCCTATTGCTCTTGTAACAGAGACATTTCCTGTAATTTGTATCGCGGTAAAGGGTGAGACTTATGAGAAGATGGTATCTAATATTCAAGAGATAAAGGCAAGAAAAGGTTTAGTTATAAGCGTGGCTACAGAAGGAGATGAGGATATAGTAGCACATAGTAGACATGTGATTTATGTGCCGGAATGTTACGAACCATTTAGTCCAATAGTAGTTGCTGTACCGTTACAGTTGTTTGCGTATTATATTGCGGTGAACAGAGGTTGCGATGTAGACCAGCCGAGGAACTTAGCTAAGAGCGTGACGGTTGAGTAGCAGATAGTTAGTATATTATAGAAAAGTAGGAAAGGCAAGAGTTTTTACTCTTGCCTTTTATATTTATGAAGAGGGACTTAAGATTAGTATCTGTAGTGGTCAGGCTTATATGGACCGTCTATAGGTACCCCAAGGTAATCAGCCTGTTTCTGATTTAATTTGTCGAGTTTTACGCCCAATTTTTCTAAATGGAGTCTTGCCACTTCTTCATCAAGTTTTTTGGGCAACGTGTATACCTTACCTCTTTCGTATTTTTCTGTCTCGGTGTAAAGGGAGATTTGAGCAAGGGTTTGGTTAGTGAAGGACGCAGACATAACAAATGAGGGGTGCCCTGTGGCGCAACCAAGGTTTACTAACCTTCCTCTTGCAAGTAGAATTAACTCTTTGCCATCAGGGAAGATAAATTTATCAACTTGTGGTTTAATATTTTCTTCTCTAATTCCAGGATAAGATTCTAACCACGCTACATCTATCTCGGCATCGAAATGGCCTATGTTGCAAAGAATTGCACGATGTTTCATTTTAAGCATATGCTCACCGCGGATAACATCACAACAACCTGTTGCGGTAACAAATATATCACCTATTGGCGCTGCATCTTCCATTCGCATCACTTCGTAACCCTCCATTGCTGCCTGTAGAGCACAGATGGGGTCGATTTCAGTAATAATTACTCTTGCTCCAAGTCCTCTCATTGCTTGAGCACAGCCTTTACCTACATCACCATAACCGGCTATAACTACTACTTTTCCTGCAATCATAACATCAGTTGCTCGTTTTATGCCATCTCCGAGTGATTCTCTACAGCCGTATAAATTATCGAACTTGGATTTTGTGACAGAATCATTTACATTTATAGCACGGGTTAATAGTCTTCCTTCTTTCATCATTTGGTAAAGTCTATGTACTCCCGTTGTAGTTTCCTCAGAAACACCTATCCAATTTTCTACAGTTTTATGCCATCTATTCGGGTCTTCTTTGTATATTTCGTGTAGGAGTGAATCTACAATAGTAAGTTCTTTGTGTTCTGTACTTATTGGTGGGAGTTTTCCGTGTTTTCTTGCATATTCCTCTAATTCGTAGCCTCTATGAATTAATAAAGTAGCATCGCCTCCATCGTCTACAACGAGGTTGGGGGTTTCACCGTTAGGGAAGCACATTGCTTGGTATGTACACCACCAGTATTCCTCAAGTGTTTCGCCTTTCCAGGCGAATACTGGAATACCTGCTGCTGCTATTGCTGCGGCTGCTTCATCCTGAGTCGAGAATATATTACAAGAAGCCCATCTAACCTCCGCACCTAATAACTTCAGAGTTTCGATGAGAACTGCAGTTTCTACGGTCATGTGGAGCGAACCCATTATCTTTGCTCCCTTTAGGGGTTGCTTGGCTATATACCTTTCCCTGAGAGCCATTAAGCCTGGCATTTCATGTTCTGCCAGGTCAATCATTTTTCTACCTTGTTCCGCGAGTTTGATGTCTTTAACTTTATAGGGTAGCCCACTATGAATTTTGGGAAAATTAACCGATGCAACTGCCATTTTTAATCTCCTTTTGTTTTTCTTTGAAGCAATATATTTTAAACGATTTGTTAATGTGAATTCTATTTATTGTTAAACGTTTAACTATTCAAACTTAATGGGTTTGAGGTGAATTGTCCCTGATTTTTTATCATGTGTTGAGAATGATTCTATGGTAAGCATTGTCGTATCTTTAGGGAATCCAGATATGTCAATATCAATTTTTGTCCAGGTGTTTGAAACTATTTTTTGTTCGGAAATGGTTTTGTAGTCTGCTTTGACCCTTAAAATCATTTCTTCATTAGGTTTTGTTCTTGCTTCTATACTAAGTTTTTGAGCGTTTTGTGGGATGTTTCCATAACTTTCAATGATTGAAGGAAGGATGATGTTTTCATCTTGAGGCTGAGAAATGGAAAGGTAGATATCGTTTCCTTCGGTGAATACCCCTACTTCAGGTGAAAATTTACAGGATTTAACTCTCCAATTTGGTGTCCATTGAGATAGTTTTTCTTTTGGTATTGGAGGTTTGAGTATATCTTGTTTGTTAGTCCATTGTTCAAGTGTAGATGGGGGAGAGGGTTTTTGGAGAGGAATGAGGAAGGTATCTTTTTCAATTTTTCCACCTGCTTGAGTGATTATTTCTTTGGTGAGTTTTTCACAAGCACTAATTAGGTCGTTCCAAGAATAATTTGTGAATAGGAACTTTTCATTTTGTAGATTGGGGAGGGATTGTTTATAGTAGTCATCTATGTTTGAAAAGCCTTTTATACATCCAAGAATTCCCGCAGATGAAGATGCGTTACAATCGGTGTCTTGTCCACATCGGGTAGCAATCTCAATGGTTTTTTGCATGTCTCCATTTCCATAAAGAAGCCCCATTACTACGTAAGCACCATTTATTTTTGCATCTATGTTTACAGGGATACCCGGGAGGCAATCAACATCATCTTGCCATTTATTCTCGATAATTTTCCAGGCTTCAAACCAGTTATCAGGATACTTTCTCCAAGCGTCAATGGTGTCTTCAATGCACTTTCGGTATCTACTTTCAGGGGGAATACACTCTAATCCTGATAGGATGACTTTTTCTATATCATTTTCGAAGAAAGCAGAGGCATACATCCCTGCTATAAAGAAGCCACCATATAGTCCATCCCCATAGTTCATTATGGAGCCAAAAATTCTACCTAATTTTTGGGATTCTTTTGGGAGTCCAGGACAAATAATACCGAATAGGTCACTTTCGATTTGAAAATCGATGTCATCTGCGTGATGATTGTAATCAGGATGACCTGAAAATGGTGGATTTATACCTTTTTTGAGGTTATCTCTGCCTGCTCTATTAGCATGCCAAAGAGGATATTTGGAATTTGCAAAGAAATTTCCTGCGTCTTCAAAGGTAATATTTAATCCGTTGTTTTCAAGAGCCTCAAGGAATGTCATTTCAACATAGAGGTCATCTTGAGGGAAAGCATTTTTTAGATATTCCGATTTCCATTCTTGTAGTGGTTCGAAGATGGGAATACCGTTGTATCGAAATTCATATTTATCACCAAATGTTACGCCTATCATTTGACCGAGCCATGCACCTTTGCATTTGTCTAAATACTTGTCACGAGGGAGAGGAATTAATTCTGTGTCTGAAGGGTATCCGTAAGAGTTGGTTATGAGACACAGTGAAACGATTATTAGATAATTATAAATTCGATTTACAAGCATTTTTTACCCTTTATAACTGATTTCATTATTAGTTATTTTGTCTCAATTAATGAGCCAGGGTCAAAATCAACCCATACGGGGTCATAGTTTCTTCTTTTTATCGCTTCTACTACTTCATCCACAGTTCTTGTATCATCGATTTCGAATTGCATAAGAACTGGTTTCTCACCTTCATCGGATGATGTCTTATATACACTATATCCACCTGGTCGGGTAGAGGAGCCTGCACTCATGGATGTAATACCAAGGGGAATTAGATGGTCCCTTACTTCAGCAGGTTCACGAGTACTCAAGTTAAAGGGCGAATATGGCAGGAATAGTCTCATAGCGACTATTATTTGCACGAGTTCATTGAGAGAAACCGGGTTAGGCAACTGAAATCTTGGTGGTGTATGCTTTAATCTTGGGAATGATAAGGCGATTGTACTTTGCCAACATACTTTTTGGAGGTATTTTGCATGTAAAGCAAGCCATATCACATCACAATGCCAATCACTAAGCCCTAATAGGACTCCGCAAGTTAATTTTCTAACACCGGCTCTCCCTGCTCTCTCTAAGGCATGAAGCCTAAAGAAGTAGTCTTTTTTCTTACCGAATAGGTGTACTTTATCATATGTTTCTTTGTCATAGGTTTCCATATATAAAGTTATGCCCTCTGCTCCGTGTTCCACGAGAGTAGCATATCCACTTTCTTCCATAGCATAGACTTCTAAACTTACAGAGTGAAAATATTTCTTAGCGAGGTGGGTGGCTTTTGCGAGGTACTCCAAATTTGCAATCTTTGGAGCATCTCCTGTGAGTAGTAACACAGTTTGAATACCCTTGCTTGATAGCGATTTACATTCTTCTTCAATTTCATTAAATGTTAAGGTAACTCGTTTTTCTTTTATACCGGAACGTGGAGAGAAGAAACAATAGATGCAATCTGATGTGCAATGATTAGATAAGTACAACGGAGCGTATATTGAGATTGTTCTTCCGAAATGCTGACGAGTAATTTTATGAGCCTTTTGTGCAATTTTTTCTAAATGAGGTTGTGCGGAAGGAGATAGAAGTGCGATTAGGTCTTTAATAAAAAGATTTTCTTTGTTTAAAGCGGTTAAAATATCCTCTTCCGTAATTTTCGAGTAGAGTTCGAGTATCCTTTCTGCACTCCATTCTTTTAATATTTCATTGAAACTAAAAGGCTTCATAAGTTTGCAAATGTAATGTTGTGGTTTTAATGTTTAAATAGAAACCCTGTAAGAGGTGAGGAGGCTTCTGCGAAGTCACGTTGTGGACCTAATCCTGCGAGGTAAGCAAGTCTTCCTGCTTCTGTGGCTAATTTGAATGCTTTTGCCATTAATCCGTGGTCTTGAGCATCAGAGATAGCGGTGTTTACTAAAACTGCGTCGGCGCCCATTTCCATAGCCTCTGCTGCGTGAGATGGCGCGCCAAGTCCAGCATCTACTACTACAGGCACATTTGCTTGTTCTATAATAATCTTAATCATTTCTTTTGTTTTTAGTCCTTTGTTGCTACCAATGGGGGCTCCGAGAGGCATAACTGTTGCCGTACCAATTTCCTCCAATTTTTTGGCTAAAATGGGGTCGGCTTGAATGTATGGCAGTACTACAAATCCTTCTTTTATTAACATTTCTGCGGCTCTAAGGGTTTCTATGGGGTCTGGTAATAAATAGTTAGGTTCGGGGGTAATTTCAAGTTTTATCCACGGCTCTAACCCCATAGCCCTTGCAATTTTTGCTATTTTAAGTGCTTCCTCTGCGGTCTTAGCACCGCTTGTATTAGGAAGAATAAGCAATTTCTTAGGGTCTAAGACAGATAAAATACTATCCTTTTCGGGATTTTTTAGGTCTACTCTTCTAATTGCTACTGTTACTATTTCTGTCTCGGAGGCATCTATGGCTAATTTTAGGGCTTCAGGTGACGGAAATTTGCCTGTGCCTATCATTAGCCTTGATTTAAATCTTCTGCCTGCTATTATAAGGGGGTTAGAGTCGTTTGATAAATCCATTGTTTTTTTACTCCTCAGAATTAGGTATATTGCTTTTATATATTAGAACGAGTAATTCTCTATAAGAATTTCTGTGTAAATCTAATAGGTTGTGTGAAATATATAACTTATTATACCCTCATTTTCAGATAAAGGTCATTTTTAATTTTCTGGTAATTGTACTTCTTTCTCTTCGCTGGGCTTTATTTCAATCCAAGCCTTCTTGGGGTCAAATTTTGGGAGACGCCAGAGTATTTCTTTTGTAATATTTTGAGCATAAATTGGGCTTGTCATTGCAAATACTTCAATGTCGCCAAATCCCTGTGGAGATGTTGGTGGTCCTACTACTCTAAGTCGGTATGCACCGCTTCTTGTGGGTTTATCAGTGAATCTAAATGTGAAGTCGTCGCTTTCTATAATTTTTGCTACAATTGGTAAACCATTAAATAGTACCTCTAATTTCTTGCCTTTTGCCCTTTTTACTACAGCAATGAATCTTATATCCAAATCTAATGGGACTATACCGCCAATGCCTACATCTATCTTATCGTCTGCGAGGGTGTCTGCAAAGAAGAAAAGTTGTGGTCCGTCTGGACCTGATGACATAAATGTTCTCCCCATTCTTATTCCTTCAAGAATCGCGTATAGGGATTTTTTTTCTGCCCATACATAGGTAATTGGTCTACCGAGAGGAACTTTAGGGCTACTGGAATGACTTCCTGCTATTCCGCATGCTACTGCACCTCTTGCGGTTTCGTAGTCCCAGAATCTTGTTGCCTGAGCATTAGCAGAAACCATAGACAGATTCGCTTCATTTACAGCAGCCGAAATTGAGTATATAAATTTACCATCTTTTTTTTCTTTCAGCCAGTCGTCAAGTTTGTCCAATGTAAGTGGAGGGATAGCGCGCCATTCTCTACACCATACCTGAATGGCGTTATAATAACTTAATCCCCATCTCCAAAATCCTGAGGGAAAGCAAGGGTGAGCAATTGCAAAGATTCCACCTTGGGCTTGCACTCTTAAGCACTCTGCCTGAGCTTCAGGTATAGTTGAAGGAGTGTCTAAGGGGGTTCTCGGGCAATATACGAGGGCATAGCCCATTTTTTCGTTGCCCCACTTCATCCCAGGAATAAGCACGAGTTTATTTGAGTGGTATTCAGGGTCATCTATAGATTTGAGTGTGTTTATATCCGTGATGGCGAGGAAGTCCAAGTTTTCCTTCTCTGCTCTTTTTATAAGTTCGCTTATACTTTCTTTGCCTATGCTATATTTTGAGAAACAACATAATTCGCCTTTATACCAGCCTGGTTTATCTGAAAGAACCACATCCTTTATGGGAATTGTTTTTTTGCCAGGCACTTCAAGAGGGTTGTATGGGTCAGTCCCCGCCTCAATTTCTGCACGGTCAATTGCCAAATCACAATCGCTGTCAAAATCTCTCAATACAAGGGGACCTATTGTACCTTCTAATAGTGTTACCGGCAAGAATGTTTCTTTGTTTTCCTTAACTGTAATATCCCTGATTTCAACCATCACGGGGACACCGTTATCGTAAGCAAAAATGTAAGCCCGAAAGTTCCCTACTGGCACTCTTTTTTGCCCTTTCCCTTCGGGGAAATCAACTCTATATCTTTTCTCGGTTTCGAGTTCTAAGAGGTCAATTCGTCCCCCCCAGTGTTTTCCTAAAGCGTCTGTGATATCTACATCTAATATCCCAGTGGGTCCTGATTGCGTGTAGTAAGGCTGATTTTCATAAATATTTGTCTTTGTTGGGGCGGATTGAGTTTGCTTTTCTTTTGGTTGATTCTTTTTACGAGCATCAGAAGGCATATGTGGTAGAAATAGAAAAAGAGATATTACGAACAGTAGTAATATCAGAGTTTTATGGACTTGTATTTTATTGTTTATAACAGTCATCTTTAGAAGTAGAGGCGGAATCCCACGTATATGTTTGAATTATCCATAAATTGTCCGAAGAAGGTATAAGGCTCATTACCTATGAAAATGTTTCCTCCTGCTTCAACCAATGAGAAATCATTAATTTTATACCTTACATTAGGCCTCATATAAGTATCTAAATCTGTGGGAGAAAAATATACGAAGTATGACAATATGAGATTTTGATTCATAAGTAGTTTAGTAAGTTGGATGGTTGTTACAAGTCTATCGCTATCTTTGGGGTGAACAAAGAATGGAAGTGTTTCAGTATAGTTCTTATAGTTCATCATGTGCTCTAAATATAATTGTATTCCTCCCGTGAAATCTTTTGCTATTTCTTGTTCATAGCCTAACAGGATTCTAAATTCTGAGTTGTTAACGAATGGATTATCTCCACTTCTGTCCTCTTTGGAATCGTAGTATCCGAATTCGAGCCATCCTATTCCTTTGCCAATAGTACCCCTTATACTAGCACCATAAACATTAAGTTTAGGGAAATATGCTTGGAGTGGTGGTATTAGTTTTTGTCCTCCTGGACTCTTCCAACGGCCGAAATATGAATATAATGCGAGTTCGTAGTTGCCTACTTTTTTGTATGCTCTAAAAGCCCATTCGTCGTCGTGGAACCTTGGTCCTGGATGGTCAGTTTCTAATTCATTTTCCTCTCCCTGCGGTTGGTTAAATAATGGATTCCAGAATGTTATAGGATTTCCAGTGATAAATCTGTCAGGGGTAAACCGAGGTGTATAAACTAATTCAAAGTTAAACCATTCAGGATAATAGCCCAATTTAATGGAGTCGGAAGGTGCTTTTAAGTATTCTTGTTCTCTGCCGACGAAGAAGGAATTCCAATCTTTAGGAAATAGGTCATTTATGAATAGAAAATTACCGGTCCCCCAAGTTAATATTTGTCTACCTATTCTTAAGTCTATTTGAGGGGTAATGCTCCACGAGAGTCTGGCTTGTCTCAAATCGAACTGTAATTCTTCCTGAACAAAGTCGCCATAAGTGTCGCCTGTAACCTCAATTTCTGCTTTTTCCCAAAATTTTTCTGCTTTTAATTGAAGTCTCGTTTCGCCAAGAATTAGGTCTTTTGATTGAGCACTATCTTCTCTATACCTAACTCCTGCTCTTGTGTCCCAAAAACCTTTTAGTTGTATATCAAAAGGCATCTTGAATTTTTTGTTCTCTTCCGATTTTTTCTCTTTTTGTTCTGGAGAGGAAGTTAGTCCTGGAGGCAGTGTTGGCTCAGAGGGAGAGGATTCTTCTAAACCTTTAGGTAAACTTGGCTCTGATAAAGAATCTAAACCTTTTGGTAGAGATGGCTCGGATGTATATGACGGCGTTTTTTGGGTTTCCGAACTGTTTTGAAGACCTGGAGGAAGCGGAGGTTCTCCTGAGAAAGTATTTATATGTATGAGAGTTGCAAAGGATAAAAGGCAAATTATGCTTATGCTTCTATAAAGCATTTATAAGGTCTCCTCTAAAAAGGGGGAATTAATATCATTGTTTTCTAATTTAGTAAATATATCTATTATAAATGAACTGTATTTTCTTAAGCGAATAGGTCCGAAAAGATTTAGTTTTCTTAGTTCTTCTACGGTTTGAGGTGCTTGAATAGCAAGTAGGTATATTTTGTTTTTGGTCATAATTAGTTCTGATTCAACATTATCTTGCTGAGCTAAGTTTTTCCGCAGTTCAATTAATTTTTGTATTCGCTTTTTGATTTTATAAAGGTCTTTATTGGGGTGATTCGTATTATTCGAATTTTTAAGGGTATTTTCTATAACCTCTAAAATTTGTTTTTTGGATAGGTACTTCAAT
>CAZZMK010000051.1:0-12564 GCA_964655185.1 uncultured Nitrospirales bacterium
TTCTATAATATAATTGGTTTCCTCCTTAACTACCTTACACTGATGAGTTATTTCTTTACCTCTAAGGTCAAATAGATAAATTTTAGGTTCATTAAACCAGGTAAATGTCCTCGAAACAGTAGTTATGATTCGCTCTTTACCAACAATATACCCTTCATTTATCTCCACAGGAGTTAAAGGAAACATATGATTTATTGGACCGTACTCACCCGAACCTTCACCTTCTGGCGGAATAACATTCCCATAATAGTAATACAACAAACCGTTTCTTAATGCAGTAATAACAGATTTCATAATTATCTCTGCACACCGTTTTTTACCTTCCTCTCCAAACCGTTGCGGTCGAATACCTAAAATTATTGGTGTAGAGAGATGTCCTTTTGCACAGGATAGCGTCAAAGGAGGCTCTTTGTCTAAGTAAGTCAAAGGATTTACAGGGTCATTCTCAAATTCGGCAAATCGAAATACCCCAGGAATGTTTTGCTCTTCTTTCGCACTTGGAAAACTATTCACAACCGCAATTCCCCCTTTTGAAACAATATAATTCAGTATTTCACCTCTTGCCTCCGCTCCTATCAAACCACAATCAGTATATTTTCTTTTTATCTTACCAGTATTCTCATCGATATCTACGGTAACACCATCCCACTTTTCAAAAGTATGTCTATCTGCTCTACCGATAGGTCCCCAACTCAAAGTAAATTGGTCTATATAAACCCCATCACAACCTACTTCATCGATGAGGAAATCTATTTGCTCCTTGAAAAACTTATATCGATAGTTATCCCTTGCAAGGTATAACATCAAATTTAATGTCGATGGAATAGTCGGATAATAAGTATCTACGATTACCCTTCCATCCTCAGTCTGCAGTATAGAATCAACCCAGTTCTTAATTCCTGCCTTAAGCACCTCACTTTGTGCTTTGTCAAGTATATATCCGTACTTACCAGAACGGGGCATAGAACCTCCAGGTAGAATTTCCCCACCCGGAATATCATTCTTGTCAATCGTATACAAATTTGTTTCTGTTTCACCAAGTATAACTGCATCAGGCTGAATCTGTCTAATCTTTTCAATCAGAGGTTTAACATACCTCTTATAATCCTCTCTTGTGTATACTTTACCCGTTTCTGGATTTATCGTGTAATAATCCAACCACGGACCCACACAATATATCTTAACTCTTCTCTCCGGAATTACCTCGTGGGAAAAAGCAAAAGGACCCTCAACTGTATAGTTTACTCCCCAATCATTCCTCACCTGATTTATAAAAATAAAGTAATCCTCTTGCCTAATCGGATACAACGAAAACTGAAATACATAGCTCTTCCCTCTATCTATACCAAAATGTTTTGTGGAATATTGGAATAAATTACTCTTTCTACTTAATTCCCCTTGTGCCCGTAATACATTATCCTCAGCTAAAAATCCCAACCCTGTATTCTTATATGCCACAAAAATCGTTGGGTTCTCTGCTATTCCTGCCCTATTTTCCACATTGTCTACACCTCCAAGCCGATATCGAGTCGGCATATCTTGCAAAATAATCTGATGAGTAATAATGATACCCACAGGCTCATCTTTCACATTTGTAATTGTCTCACTGACTGAGATTCTCTCTTTTCTGACATTAATATCTCTGTTAATATTGTAAAAAGGGCTTTTAATATCAATCTTTACCTGAGTTTCCGATAATTTACACACATCTATCTTCAAATCAGAAGGATTTTGTTTTTCCGAATCAAGGTGGTAAAACCCTATTTTCTCAGAAGGGTACGAATAAGAACTCACCAGTTTGTATTTCGCTTCTGCAACAGATACTTCAATTTCGCCTTTTTCCCCTACACTCACCATATACCCTTCACAAGATAAAATCTCTTTCGCTCGAACATTTATATATTCTTCCATTTTGGGTTTCGAATATTTTTCTAACCACTCTCTCGGCAAATAACCTATTTCAAGTTCTTCAATTACTAAATCTATATTCTGCCCAGGAACATATTTATTCACATAAGTATTAATAAACGTAATTTGATTAGTTTCCTCCTTTTCAATTCGCCCGTCTGCTCCTACTTCAATATAATGTGCCACATCTGATATATTCAGCAAATAACCGTATCCTTCTTCTTGATAATTTTGAATTCTACTGTCCAGTGTAGTTCCATTCCCAAAATAAACCAAAAGAACAGGAATTCCATCCCTTACACTCCACCACTCCTTTTCTCCCACAGAGGTCTGTAGAGATGTTCCTCGGTTAATTAACCGATTATAACCACTAATATGTTCCGAAAAAGAAGTCTGTTTATCAAGTATATGTCCATTTATCTCTATCCCCAAATATTCATTCCAACCTGCAGGTTTCTCAGTATGCAGTCTTGCCTTAAACTTCATAACCAAACTCATATTTTCCTTCTTCTCAAAAGGTGGAACTTTTATTGAATACTTTGTTACCGCATTGTCTTCAGAATGAATAATAATCGGTTTATCTGCCCTCCAAACGCCCGAGAAAGGAGATTCATCATATAAAGAGGTTGAATAGACCCCTCTCATTACCATAGACAAAAGAAGAGAAATAGCAAAAAGTACCATTCTGTTCATAACCTTTTCCTTTAACATTCAGTTCTTTGGCAATCAGAAAACACAAAAAATCAAAAGTTTCTCCCTGATTATAACAGACACTGCCTAAATTAATTTTAGATATCAAGAATTGAATGATAAATAATAAGAGAGATTCTTTGTACCTACCGTATAGAGTGATTAAATCTGTTTTCTTTTCTGACCTACTTCTTATCTCCCTTCGTACCACTCATAATAAACAGCACAATTCCCACAAGTACAAAGTCTGCTAAAAACTTCCACCATTCTTTTTTAATACCCTTATCACCACCACAAATTTTCACCTCCCCTATATTTATATCTACCCCTCCACAACTCTTTCCTATTTCTCCTTCTCCCTCTACAAACCCCTCTCCTCCTCCCTCTCCTCCTTGATTATCTCCTTCTACAAACCCCTCTCCTCCTCCCTCTCCTCCTTGATTATCTCCCTCTACAAACCCCTCTCCTCCTTGATTATCTCCCTCGATAAAGCCTTCTTGCCCCCCTTCACCACCCCCCTCATTTGTAGAATATGGACCCACAAAAATCGTAGTCTCTGTATTAGTGCAAATCTGACCACCCGTAAGCCTATATAACCCTCTCGAAACAATACTCACCTGAGATGATTCACTCTCAGGAACTTCTACCTCAAACGATATGTTAAAACTCTGTGGCAAATTATTGGCATTTATCCAAGCAAACCCAAGTGGATTCTCACCATTCGACACAGTACCCGTCTCAGGATAAACTTGAGGATTATAACTACCAGAGAGAAGTCCCAAATACTTCCAACCAGTCGGTATTAAACACTCCAAACCCAATGCATACAAACTCGCTGACGTTTTAACAAAAGAAATTGTAACTGTTATCATACTCCCAGGGACGTAATAGTAAGAACCTCCACTAATCCTAATCCCCTCACCATTCAAACTTTGAGTGATTACTACATCCGTACCTACTTCACAATCCTCACTCAGTACTTCTAATCCCATTCCCCCAACACACATACTGCCCAACAAAATAAAGATGGCAAAATTAAAGACATTTTTTAACCCATAAAAGGACTTTTTATCTTTCTCTAACTTTTTCATAATTCTAATTCCTTACCCATTAAATATAATTACAAATAACTCATTCCCCTATTACCTTTATCTATAATAATATGAAGAGATTACTAAAATGAAACAGAAACAAAGGGAAAATGTAAAACTTTTATTCCTGATAATTCTGTGTGTATTTTCTGTTTATTCGTATCAAGATGAGATAAACACGTCTCCATTGAGTCCACTTCCCCTATCTAAATACGAAGAAACTCTAATAAAAATTACAATCGATAGAGTGAAACAACTCAAAAATACTACCCTATTTGAGAATATGTTTCCAGTAAATTCACCTATGACGGATATAGATAAATATTTCCTACCTCCTGAAGCAAGATACACATCTCCATTAAAAACGGATATACCCGAGTTTAAAGAAAAAAGCATTCACACGCCCAAACGAAATGAGCCTCCAACTTTTGAAGATTTATTTGTCATCAGTTCTCCTGAAAAACGCACGCTTCTATGCAAAAAAATTATTGAATCAGATTACAAAACAGCCATAGAAAAAATAATTAATTATCTGGCATATGGCTCGCCCGAACAGGCACTAATAGTAGATAGCATTCTCCCTGAGATTAAATCTGACATCGAAAAGCCACTGATAGATTCCTTCCAAAACTTTTCACTTCCCACACAAGAAAGAAGGGCTATTGCATATGCGTTAGGAAAAATCAAAAGTAATGAAGCAGTGCAATATCTATGGAATGAACTCCATACAACCTCCAACTACGAAATGCAGCACACCTGTGTCCAAGCACTCGTAAATATGCCACACTCCTTATCTTTAGACCAATGGTTAGAACTTGTCCAAAGCAGTTCTCCCAATATAGCACTCATCGCCTGCAAAGCCATTTTTGACTATGGTGGGGTTCAATCGGAGCAGTGTATTAGGAAAATTATACTTGGAGAAATACCAACTCCTCAAAAAATTAAAGAATACGCTTTATCAAGAGTGAGCGATTATCCAATTGATATCCTTGTTCCATTTCTAATTGAGGTCATGGAAAAGAATCCCGACCTTGCTATAAATTCTGCAAACATATTAAAGCAAAAAACTGGGATGAATTTTGGTCCTGCTCCTCAATTATGGGCAAAATGGTGGGAGGAAATTCATACTCCCCCAGATAATATGAACCTCCAAAACCAAGAAAATGTTCCTACTATACCTGAAGGAAATATTCACGCCCCTAAAATCAGAAGAAGATAAAACAAACTCACTTCACCAAGAAAGTAACATTTCACAAACTTACTTGTTCCTTGAAAAAATATTGAACTACCTTCAAAGCACTTGATAAAGAATCTTCCAACGTACCCCAACCCCAATAATCCCCACAAAAATATGTCCTATTTACCCCATTTATCTCCCCGAACCTTCTCTGCACCGCTAACATCTTCCACGTAGGCTTAATAAATTTCCGCTTATACGCACAAATAACTTTATCTCGAGGAATTAAATTTGGATTGGTCGTAAAAGTAATGAACAATCTTCGTTTTAGAGGTAATTCGAACATGCGAACTAAATCCCAAGTCACTATCGGCAGTACCTTTTTATCTTCAGACACTTGAATAATATAAGAAGCGTGCGGGAATAAACTACTACTTGCAAATCTCTCATCGACATGCAAAATTACATACCCCTCCCCATAACTAAAAGAGCCCAAAATCAACTCTTCAGAATCTGACGGCTTCTCTAATATACTAAGCGCATCCTTAGCAGAGATTGCTATTATAACTGCATCAAAGATTTCTTTCTCCCCATTTTTAGTGTATACCTCCACATAATCAGGATGCCTTACAACTCTTATTACTTCACTTTGATACTTCACTGGATGAATCAGTGCAGAAACCATCTGGCTAACAATCCTAAAACTCCCTCCTCTTACTGTCCGCCACCGAGTTTGTTCTCCCTTCTCAAATAACCCTATATGTTGCAAAAGCCCGCAAAAATAATGAGCAGGATAATGCTCAATCTCAGTAGAATCAATACCAGTCCACAGCCCTTGGATTAATGGCCTAATAAACAATCCCACAACATCCTTTGATACACCTATCTCACTTAGATATTCTAACAACGGCTTATCAAAATCTCGCTTCTGAAGAAAATCTTCTGCATTCCTCTTAATCTTCAGCCACGACTCCATTACCCTATAGTTCAGGGGCTTCAACCACGAAGCAATTTTAGGAAAAAAATTATTCTTTTCACCAACAGTCCAGCCAATCTTACTACTGTGATGATATATGCAAATCTCCTTTTTGCATTCCTGAGAATGTATATCAAGCCTATCTAATAACCTTACTAAATTGGAATAATATTTTCGATTATATATAGCAAAGCCAAGGTCTATGAAAAACTCTTTTCCTTCCTCTGAAAATTTTATGGAATAAATACCTCCACCAGGTCGAGGCTCCTTTTCATATACATAAACCTCCTTATACTTTCCACAAAGCAAATACGCACAAGTAATCCCTGAAATGCCGGCACCTACAACTGCTATTCTCATACTAATTCCCCATAATCTCCTTCAACACTTCTAATCCTTTTGAATGGAGTAAGCCATTCGAAGCGAAAACCCCAATATTTTTAGAAAAATATGGAGTAGGTGTAAATTCAAATTCGTTCCCATACAGGTCAGTAACTTTCCCTCCTGCCTCTTCTAATATAACCACCCCACCTGCGTGGTCCCAGATTTTTTCTCGATACGATGGATTATTAACAGGTGGAAATCTCAAAATTAAATCACCTTCACCACACGCAAGTAAGCCATACTTGACCTGGCTATCTATCGGAACTTCATTAGATATACCCAAAATATTTTTGAACCTCTCATTCTTATCTTTATCTGTGTGTGCAAGTTCATAAGAGCGAAGTAATCTCGCCTCCTTAAAATCATTACAAGATGATACCTTTATATTCACCCTCTTCTCTATAATATCGCTCATCGGAACTACCCACGCTCCCTTTCCAACCTCAGCGTAAAAAATACAACCTACCACCTCTTCCCCTAGTAATTTAGGCAATTTTAATCTCGGACAAACCAAAAATCCCATATTCACACGATTTTCCTCAATATACCCCAGCGAAATTGCATATTGCCCCCCTCTAAGAAAGCCTTTTGTTCCATCTACCGGGTCGAGAACCCAGAAACTTTTTACATTTTCCCTTTCCAACTTATTTGCCCTAAAACTCTCCATAACATCTGTATCAGTAAAGTTAAAACCACATTCATTTAAAAGTTTAAGAAGCAATTGGAACATCGTAGGATTGCTTACACAATCTGACAAAGTTTCCTCTGCAAGTAGTGAAAACTCACCAAACTCTTTCATAAGCCATGAAGTAATGATTGCTTGAACCCCGAAATCAGCCAGTGTTACAGGGGACCTATCCTCTTTATACCCTATCAACGATGAACTCCTACTGCTAATAACAAATTCACTATATCTCCCCGCACTAACCAACAAATTCAACATTTCATCCACCATCTCCATATCTAATCAACCCTTTTCCATGCAAATGTAAGGATTTCATAAGCATGGTCTATCTCATCTTTTGTAATAATAAGAGGAGGACTTACTCTCAATACCTTTTTAGCAAGAGGTCCAAGGAAATGAACCCCTTCATCTCCAATCCCATAATATGCCTCAAGTACACATTTATTAGCAATTTCTGCTGAAACGCAATCAATACCATATACAAGCCCCTCACCCCTAATCTCTAAAATAAATGCAAATTGCTCTTTTAGCCTTCTGAGCATCTCCTGAAAATACGGCGCTATTTGCCTCACTCGCTCCACTATACCCTCTTCCTCAAATACATCCATAGTTGCACAAACAGCACAACAAGCAGAACTTCCTCCACTGAAAGTATCCGATGCCTCCCCGTAATCTAAAGACTCAATTAAGTCCTCCCTTCCTATTACCGCAGATGCTGGCTCACCATTCGCCATACCCTTTCCCAACACCACAAGGTCGGGCTCTACCTCGTATGTCTGGAAAGCATACATATTCCCTGTTCTACCGAAGCATGACTGGACTTCATCAAATATAAAAGGTATATCATGGGCATTACACCATTCTTGCAACAACTTATGGTACCATTTAGGCGGGTGATAAGACCCCTTAGCACCAAGATACGGCTCAGTAATTAACAATGCTATCTTCTCAGGATACTCCCCCCATAAAGAATCCAATTCCTTCTTGTAATACTCTTCACCAAAGCCCTCTCCCATTGGAAACGATATCCACCTTACATTCGGATTTGGACTACTATCCCCAGTTACATCACCTGCCAGCCCCTTTTTCCCATGAAAGCCATGTCGGGTAGCGACTATAATATGTCTGTCTGGATAACGATGCAATGCACACCACATTGCTTTTTGCACACCTTCCGAGCCACTTGCCGCCCATAGTATCTTCTGAGCCTTTCGATAACTGAAACTTTCGATAAGCCTCTTCGAAGCCTCCACCTGTATAGGCGTTATCATATTGTATGTATTTCTTGGCAAATTCCCATAGTATTTTCGGAAACGCTCTTCGAAAAGTGGATGCGAATATCCCAAATTACTAACCAGTACACCGGAGGTAAAATCTATCAATTTCTTCCCGTCAACTGTCCAGAGATACACTCCTTTTGCTTCAGAAACTACAATCTGAGTAGGGGTATATGTCTGCTGACCGTGACCAACTAACTCAGCCCACTGTGAACGATAAAAATTACCCTTCTCCTCACCGGGATGAATTATTCCCATTGCCTAATCTCCAAAAGATACTACAAATTATTAGAGCCTACGAAGAGAAACTGTTAAAAGAGAAATTATCTAATATCTCCTAAATGCTTTTCAAACAGAGCCTTAATTTAGCCCTTCTCCTCCCAACCTCTCCAAAAGATTTCTAAAAGAATCACTCCAACCTTCACCTTCAACAATAATCTCGCCATTTAAATCATGAAGTATAAAATCCTGAGCACTCAATCGCCCCATTCCAATCAACTTTAGACTTGGGGCATAAGACTCCACCACATTCACAAATACACCCAGAGAATGCAAAAACTGCTCATAAGTAAACACATCTCCATCAATAGGTATATCAATCGAAAATTTTAACTCTCCACCCACCGGCTCATAAGAAAACTTTCCTAAAATGGTCCTGTAATTTATCCACGATATAGCCAAAAGCAAATTCATTAAAACATCCAGAGAAGTTGCATTTACAGGTAAGAAAAATAATTGCTCTGACCTGAATGAAATGCAATTCTTCTCCGTCATCGGGTCAATACAAACAACATAACCCTTAGAATCCGGTGAAGAACGCCAGCCCGTAAAAATCATCCCTTCTTCTTCCGCAGGCTCGTCCACTTCCTCATACTTTACCCAACCTACTCGCTCAAGATATTCTTTAATCAACTCAATAGATACATGTCTCATTTTCATCCCTTTCCATAGTTAATGTTACTTCTTCGTCTTACCATTATATCACGATACGACTAAAAAACAACCCAAAATAAAATTTCAATACCTTTCGTATAATAAATAGAAAAAAATTAGGTCTTAAATTTTAGGGAAACATTTCATAAAGCGAAATAAATAAGGGTATATAGTTATGGATACTCATAATAACCCAAAAAAGATATTGAAAAGCCTTAAGTATTTATTTTTCTTCCTTGTCTTTCTAATCATCACAATAATACTATGGGATGCTCTGAACGAAACTTCACATTACTTCCGTTTACTTAGTATGAGCAACCACAACTACATTCCTGAAATTAAGCGACTAAAAGATGAGGGTAAACTTACCGAAGCACTTCAACTAACGAAATATGTCAGAAATCACCCAGACTTACCAGGCCAGAAAGAAGCAGAAAAACTTGAGAAAGAACTCGAAGCAGAACTAAACTCTTGGTTGGGAAAAACAAAACGCTTTATCTCAGGATTTTTCTTTGGAAGCGGAAATTCAATAGAGGAAACAGCAGGTGGAATCACTTCCGATATGATTATATGGGGAGACTTAAGAGATTTAATTAAGCAAGGCTATTACAAAGTTACCGGCAAAGAAACTGATGAAGTCATTATCGCACTTGCGAGCATAGGACTATTGACCGAAGCAGTAGACATCGTAGATTGGGCACCCGCAGTATTAAAAGCCCTCCGAAAAGTAGGAGCCTTGTCTAAAAAATTTGCCGATTTCATTATCACTACAGCAAAAAAATCAGCAAAACTCGGCAAACTCGACGACTCTTTGAAAACCACATTAAAAAATATTTCAGGATTAGCAGAAAAAATTGGACTTGCTCGGTCTGCAACAGTAATGAAGCATGTAGACACAGCAGAAGACCTCGCATCTATAACTAAAATTGCGGAGAAAAATGCAGATACCGCATATTTAATTGTGAAAAATGGTGGGAAAGACGGAGTAAACATTATAAAGCGATTCGAGAATAGCGATGAAGCCCTGCGATTGATGAACGAAGCAGTCAAAAAAGGGCCAGCCGGTATTCAATATCTAAAACAAATAACTGCAACACCTCGACGAATAACAAAAATAACTGCCCGAGTTTTAAAGAACCTACGATTAGGTAGAATTCAAACTTTTCTTAATGAATTACTAATGAACTTTCCAGATATCCGAAAATTCTTCTGGATTGCTACAATCGTATTTTTTGGCTTAACACTACTATGTTTCTATTTATTCATTACCAACTTACTTTCAATCTTTGGAAAACCGAAATCCTCAGTCTCTCCTCAACCTACAACGGGATAATTTACAATCGCATATATTATAGTTCTCTTTGGTCCAACCTCATATACTATAGACGAGAAGACATCAGAACTGTATTTATATTCTACATATCTCACAATCTTTTATGCGTGGACATAGGGATTCCATTCAAGTCCCTCTACTTGGTGAAGATTATCCTTATCTTCACGCAATATTTTAATTCTCATCAAACGACAATAACGTTCTACATCCCTTGTATAATCGCCGTAAAAGATTACCCTATGTAGTCCACAAGACCAGTTGTAAAGAATATTATCAATGTTGTCAACTTTCACTGTTAACTTACTTCTACAACCACGCTCTTCAAGCGGACTATCTATTGCCTCTCCAGTACTATACAAAAGCAAATCTGTTCCAATTAATCTCGCCATAGTAACTTTATCACCTACAGGCATTTTCACCTGGAGTGAAACTCCTCTATTGTCTTCTAAATGGGTTCGTATAATATAAGGAGAAGGCTCCGTATCGGGTCCTTTCATCTGCGTAGCCGCAACACAATGAGCATGTATAATCGTGCTGTTTGAAAAGTCAAACATAGGGTCAGTAACAAAACCTGTGCGACCCACAAGATATGTAAAAATTAACTGTGTCATCGTAGATTTTAAGTCCGCTTCACATACCCCAGCCAATAATCTATTATTCAACCGTACAAAACCTAAACAGGGGTACCCCATACCTCTTTCTATCAACTTCATACCTAAACAATTCATTGTAATAGCCTGCGCACTATGATTCTTCATAAGATTCTTCATTGCTATGTACATCCGTGCACCTTTCAATATATCCTCTCTACTGGGCTCCACAATCTTCTCCGCCTCTTTAATCCATCTCTCCGCATCCGCAACCACCTCATCTTCAGATGCTTCCTCATAAGCCTTCTGAAGTTCCGGAAGTTTTATGTTGATGATTTCAGTCCCGAATTTCTCTTTTATAGAAGAACAATATGCCGGGTCTGCTTCATTATAATTCACATGAAGTATTCGAGTTTCTCGTAACCTCTGAATCGCACGAAAAGGCTTTACCGCCTCTGCAATATCAGCAAACTGACTACTCGGAAGTATATCAACAAGTTTCCCTTCTTTCTGCCACGATGGAACTATATGCCATTCATGACCACAATAAGGCATAGTAAATATCATTACTGGCTTATTAAGGTCAAACAAACCTGAAATAAGCCCGCCTGTTCCTAAGGTTAAATGCAAAACCAGTATTCCTGTTACATCCTTAAACTTTTCCTTCGCCTTTGCAAGTTCATCTTGATTAGTAACAAGCCCACCATCGACAAACTCAATATCCGAAAGTTTATCGCCAAGTTTAGCAATTTCTTGCTCATACCGACTCACTTCCGCCCTCAAGTCAACCTGATGCATAGGCCAACCAGGATGGGGTATGCCCACATATACCTTCCCTACCCTGACCTTAGTCTTTATCTGTAATTCCGACAACTGGTCCTTATCAAGGGCAGAACCTCCCGCTAACGGTAAAAGATTAGCCACAGTCATCATTCCTGCAGAAGCCATCAAAAATTGCCTACGTGAACAACCCGAAGAACAAGACGAATAATTTTTTGATTCATTGTTTGATGTGTTCATATGGTTCTCCTTCTGTTATGTAAATTGTTAATTTGATTATTGTATAACTCCCTACATTTATTCTATATCCTACTTATCAATTCTATTAATTTTTTAGCACAAACTCAAAACAAACAGGAACTACAAATAATTAAGGGAATTACTAATATGAAAAACTATAGGACATAGGTAACGCCTTGCATAGTGTATTATATACAAAACTAATAACATCCTAAGGAGGTGCTACCCATGAACAAATACATCCAGCAACAGATGACTAATCCAAAACTAAATACGATTATGGAATATCAGAAAAAAATCAAGAAAGTGAACACTTTAGAACGGTTAAAGAGATGTGCTATTTCTACAATATCTCTCGCAAGACATTCTATATAGATATTTGAAGCAATTTAATATAAACCAGAGCAATTTAGAGTGCTTATTACCTCAATCGAAAGACGACCTAAAGCGAATCAGAATAAGTCTTCCAAAGAATTGGAACGGCTGATTGTGAAACTGCG
>CAZZMK010000052.1:0-20706 GCA_964655185.1 uncultured Nitrospirales bacterium
AGTTCCTCTACTTTTTTGATTATATGAAAGTTTTCAGCATTCAAAGAATTCAATATTTTCGTTACTCGGTCAATAACTACTGGGTTTTCTGAAATTAGAGTAGCCTTTTTGATTTTTATCCCCGATTGTGGAATGGTTTCTTCTGTTGGCTTTTCAAATTTGATTTCAAACCAAAATGTAGTTCCTTCAATAACATTACTTTCAACACCTATATTCCCTCCCAAAAGTTCCACTAATTGTTTACATATTGCCAAACCCAATCCTACTCCCTCAATTTTTTTCTCCTCAGCATTTTTCCCTCTTTCGAAGGCTTTAAATATTTTTTCTTTATCTTCTTCTGTTAATCCCTTCCCAGTATCTTTTACTTCAAACCTGAGGATTATATTAGTATCATCTTCTTCTTTTACCCAAACCGATATTGATACTTCCCCATCTTCTGTAAATTTTATAGCATTTCCGAGAAGATTTATCAGTATCTGTTTAATTTTACTCACATCACCCATAATGTAGTCAGGTACCGAAGTTTGTATAGTAGACGTGAGCATAAGATTCTTTTCTCGTGCTCTATACCAGAACATTTGTATTATTTCTTCTACTACATCTCTCACAAAAAATAGAGAATTTTGCACAGGCATAGTACCTGATTCAACTCTCGATAAATCAAGCAAGTTATTAAGCAAAGACAGGAGGGCCTCCGCATTAGATAGAGCCATATCAAGAAACTCTTTTAGGGAAGAATCTTTAAGTCCACTTCCAAGTAAATGTAGTATGCCTATAATTCCATTCAATGGCGTCCTAATTTCATGACTCATATTAGCAAGGAAAGCAGTTTTAGCCTTATTTGCTAATTCTGCCTTCATAGCAAGGTTTTTCATTTCGTCCACTAATCTTTCAAGTTCTTTGTTCTTTTCTTCCAGTTGCATCTTCGCCTTTATTACTTCCTCTTCCATTCTCTTATGTTCTGTTAGGTCATTGCCGACACAAAGTATCTCAGTTATGTTTCCATTTTCATCATATATGGCTCTGTTTGTCCAAGATATCCATACCTTTTCTCCATTCTTTTTAATATTTTCATTCTCATTATTTTTGTATCTCTCAGGATTTCTTCCTATGTCCAGTATCATTTCTTCTAAATTTTTAAAATTGCTGTCTAAGGGAGGAACTATAGTTCCTATAACATTTTTTCCTATAAGTTCATCTTTTTCATACATAAAAAACTCTTCTGCAAATCTATTCACAAAGGTAATTGTTCCGTCAGGCTTCATTCTCAAGATAATGCTGTTTACATTATCTACAATTTCCTTAAATTTGGATTCTTCTTTTTGGAGGTTTTGCTCCGCGAGTTCCCTTGCGTCTGATTCTTGCTGAAGAGCCTCTTTATGTGCTATCACCTGATTTTCAAGTGACTTTTGAAATGAACTCAATATCATTAGCCTCTCATCTATCTCTTGTAAAAGTAAGTCAATATAGTAGCCCAATACTCCTACTTCGTCAACAGGTTTTAATTCGGTTCGATATGAAAAATTTTTAGTTTTAAGAATTTTGTCAATCACCTGTTGAATTTTCTCAATCTGAAAGAGGAAATATGTCCCTGTTGATTTCAGTATGAGATAGAGAAACAATAAGAAAATTAAAGCCATTATGGAGGTCATCATTATTCTTAAACTTAATGAATGCGTAAGATAACTTCTATACGCTGAGGATAAGATATAACCGTAGGTAACCCCCTGAACAATGATTGGACAGACAAATCCTATTTTCCCATCAATATGAAAATAGCCCTCCGTCGGAATTTTCTCTTCAGGTAACTCACTGACTATTGTTGAGTCAATGATCTTCCTAAGTGATTCTTCAATTGGAATTATTGATATTGTAAATGGAAAATCAAATTTACTGTGAGTCTTAATAATCTCAGATATTTTGTGATATTCTCCACTTTCGACAGCAGACCTTACTAAAAATGAAACATACTCACATTGAGATTTGAGTTCTTTTTCACAATTCTTTCCTATAGTCGTATAATCGTACACTGTTATTATGAATATGTAGAACACATAACATATCAATATCGGGATTAGAGTAAGAAGGTAGAGCCTTGTTTTTAAACCCCTAATTTTAATCATCTTTCTTTATATTGCCTATTATCTATACAATGTCTATTATATAATTTTTAGAAATTTAAGTGGTATAAATTTGAAAAGGGAAGGTATCATAGCAGCAAAATTAGTGCCTATTTGTTATGCTAATTACCTAAAAATTACTTTAAGTATATTACTCCAGAGTAAGACAAGTATAAAGATGGAGAAAAATTACTTGTTGTTTTTCCGATTGTTTAATAATATCTATATATTATAGAGTATTTTTTAGATGGGGAAGGTACTCTATTTTTTATATCCTGAGATAGAAGCCTTGTAAATTTTAGCGAGTTCTTCAATTTTTCCGAACTCTTTACATACCATCAGGTCTTTACTTACAAGTTTTCCACCTATACCCAAAGCCACTGCACCTGCCTTTAAAAACTCTATAGCATTTTCGTTATTTATGCCTCCGGTGGGAACTAATTGGAGATGAGGGAGAGGTCCTAATATTGCTTTTATATACTCTGGTCCTCCAAGGCTCGCAGGAAATAACTTTACGAAATCTGCTCCTGTTTCCCAAGCCTTTATCAATTCAGTTGGTGTAAATCCCCCACACATACTTGTTATCCCATATCTCCTTGCGGTTTCAATTACTTCAGGTAGGTATGCAGGAGTAACTACAAATTTTGCTCCAGCGAGTATGGCAAGTCTACAAGTAGGTGGGTCTAAAACAGTTCCTACCCCTATGAGAAGGTCTTTGCCTCGCCACTCTCGGGATAGGGCCTCTATTATCTCGATAGCATTGGGAGAGGTCATAGTAATCTCTATGCACTTTATTCCACCTGCATACAGTGCCCTCACCGCTTCATAGAAAATTTCTTTTTCTACCTCAGCCCTTATAACTGCAATTATTTTCTCACTTCGAATAAATTTTCCAACCTCATTCTGAGTCATTTTTCTCTTTCCTTCTCAGTATTTATCGTTATTCAAAAAAGCCTGCTTGTTTTCTTACCCTAAGTCTTAAGGCATTTAGTCTTATGAATCCAGTTGCATCTGCCTGATTATATTCACCTTTGTCATCCTCGAAAGTACTTATTAATGGGTTATAAAGCGATTTTTCTGCTTTCCTACCAACTACCATACAAGAACCTTTGTATAATTTCAAGCGGGCGGTGCCTGTTACATTCTTTTGACTTTCCTCCACGAACTTCATTAGGGCTTCCATCTCAGGTGAATACCAAAATCCATTATATATGAGTTGTGCTATTTTAGGTGATAATTGGTCTCTCAAGAGCATTACCTCTCTATCCATCGTAATAGATTCTACCGCTCTATGTGCTATATATAATATAGTACCTCCAGGTGTTTCGTATACCCCCCTTGATTTCATCCCCACAAATCTATTTTCAACAATATCTACTCTGCCTATTCCATGCTTACCTCCAAGTTCATTTAAGTATGCGAGCAACTCTTCAGGGGGAAGTTTTTTCCCATTTACTGATACAGGATATCCTTTTTCGAATTCAATTTCTACATATTCTGGCTTATCAGGGGCTTTGGTGGGGTCAACTGTAAGTACAAACATATCCTCAGGGGGTTCCATCCATGGGTCTTCCAGGATACCACCCTCAAATGAAATATGCAAAAGATTTCTATCGGAAGAATAAGGCTTACTTTTGCTTGCTGGCACAGGAATTCCGTGCTTTTCTGCATACTCAATCATTTTCTCTCTGCTTCTGAGAGTCCATCTTGGGTCTCGCCATGGGGCTATTATTTTTATATTCGGTTCAAATGCCATATAAGTAAGTTCAAACCTTACTTGGTCATTTCCTTTACCTGTAGCACCGTGGGCTACCGCATCTGCCTTAGTCTCTCTATATACTTCAATTTGTGCCTTAGCAATTAGAGGTCTTGCTATACTCGTGCCTAAAAGATACCCTCCCTCATAGATTGCATTTGCTCTCATCGCTTTGTATACAAAATCTTGCACAAATTCTCGTTTCAGGTCTTTTACTATAGCCTCAACTGCACCTGTATTAAGGGCTTTTTGCCGTGCTACTTCTGTCTCTTCGCCTTGTCCTATATCTGCTATGAAAGCAATTACTTCCGCATTAAATGTTTCAATTAACCAGCGGAGTATTACCGATGTATCTAATCCACCTGAATATGCTAAAACAATTCGTTTCGGTGAAGTCTCCATTGTAGTTCCTCCTCAATCAATTTTAGTAATCGGATTATAACCTAAAAGAGTTACCATGATTGCTTTTTGCACGTGAAGCCTATTTTCTGCCTGGTCATATACTATAGATTGTTTGCTATCTATAACATCCGAAGTTACCTCCATCCCCCTATGGGCAGGTAGGCAGTGCATAAAGTATGCATTAGGTTTAGCCAGAGCCATTAAATCCTTATTTACTTGGTAAGGAGCAAATATTTTCGCCCTCTTTTCTTGCTCGTGTTCCTGTCCCATACTTGCCCACACATCTGTGTATACTACATCCGCACCTTTTACCCCTTTTTTGACATCGTGTTCTATCTGAAGTCGGTTACCCACCTCCTTTTTAATTTTATTGACTAATTTTGAATTCCCCGAATACCCTTCAGGACATACTAAACGAAGTTTAAAGTTGAAGTGTAGTAATGATTCTGCCCACGAGTGAAAAACATTATTACCATCACCAACAAAAACAATTGTGCAATTATCTAACTTATCACCTAATTTCTCCTGAAGCGTCATAATGTCTGCCATTATTTGACAGGGATGAAGAAGATTGCTAAGCGCATTAATTACTGGCACGCGAGCATTTTTAGCAAGGCAGAGTAAA
This sequence comes from uncultured Nitrospirales bacterium, assembly GCA_964655185.1. Lineage (GTDB taxonomy): Bacteria > Hydrogenedentota > Hydrogenedentia > Hydrogenedentales > Hydrogenedentaceae > Hydrogenedens. The sequence goes on from CAZZMK010000052.1 coordinate 4,904, forward strand.
TCAGCATGCTCAAATACTCTTGCAACAATTAGGTCAACCCATCTCTCTAAGTTTTTGGCTACATCCGGCACAGATTCTCTCTCACCAAGTTTCATATCCATTACAAAAGTTTCGCCTCCTAAATGAAACATACCAATTTGAAAAGTCATTTTGGTCCTTAAACTTGGTTTTTCGAAGATTAAAGCCTGTGTTTTCCCTCTTAGCCACCTATGAGGAAGTCCCTTTTTCTGTAGTGTTTTCAATTCGTGAGCGAGTAAAAGCATCTTATGAATTTCTTCCGTAGAGAAGTCACATAAGGATAGAAAATCTTTTACCATCCTAATTCTCCCAATGTTGTTTCTAATATTTCAAGAGCGAGAGCAATTTCCTCTTTCTCAATTATTAAAGGTGGTAAAAACCTTAATACATTAGGGCCCGCGGACCCGCAGATGATTCCTTTTTCCGCAAGTTTACTAACAATAGGTGATACCGCCTCGTCAAATTCTACTCCAATCATTAGACCTCTGCCACGAACATCCTTAATCTTCGGGTGAGATTTAGCAATGTTTTTCAAACCCGTAAGAAAAAACTCCCCTTTCGATTTTACCTCATCCAGAAAACCTGGCTTTGTTATTTCATCTAATACAGCCAGTGCGGTAGTAGTTGCCAATGGATTTCCCCCGAAAGTAGACGCATGCATGCCCGGTGAAAAACCTTGTGAGACCTCTTCTGTGCATCCAAGTGCACCTATTGGAACACCATTTGCCAAGCCTTTCGCTAAAGTAATAATATCAGGCTCTACACTGTATCCTTGGTGAGCAAATAAATTACCAGTTCTACCCATTCCTGTTTGAACTTCATCAAAAATTAATAGAATGTCTTTCTCATTGCAAAGTTGACGAACCTCCTTCAAATAGTTTTCAGAAGGAGTTATTACCCCACCTTCGCCTTGAATAGGTTCTAATAAAATAGCACCTGTTTGAGGTATAATTGCCTTTTCCAAAGCAGAAACATCATTGTAAGGTACATACGAAAACCCAGGTACTAATGGCTCAAACCCCTGATGATACTTTACTTGGGCTGTCGCTGTTATGGTTGCAAGCGTTCTCCCATGAAATGAGTTCTCTGCAGTAATTATATGGGGTTTCGAGGTGCCTTTTACATACCAATATCGACGGGCTAATTTTATCCCCGCTTCATTTGCTTCTGCACCACTATTGCAAAAAAACCATTTTTTAGCAAAACTCAGTTCGCTAAGTTTTTTTGCCAGTAGCACCTGAGGTTCAATGTTGTAAAGATTGGAAACATGCAATAACTTCTTTGCCTGAGTAGAAATTGCTTCTGCAATCTTAGGATGTGAATGACCTAATACGCACACCGCTATACCCGAGAAAAGGTCAATATACTCTTTCCCATCTGCATCCCAGAGATGAGTGCCTTGACCTCTTACAAAGCAAATTTTACGCGAACCATAAGTGTTTACCAAATATTTGTCCGCGAGTGCTCTAATCTCCTCATTCGTCATAATTGGTAGTCCTTTTCTAACTGTGTTCGTCTCTAAAAAGAAAAATCTAATTATATTTTGTTTTCAATGTGAAGCAAAAATAACTTTAGGTGCATCCTTAATTTGCTGGATGCACCATATTCTCCTAAGTAAGATTTTAGGATTATGACTTTGCGGTAGTTTCTTTGGGTGCGGATGATTTTGTTTCCGTTGACGACTTGCCGTTTCCGCCCCCGTTAGTGCTGTGTTTATCACTCACACCGTTATTCCCCTTCCTCTTATAGTCAGTCTCGTAGAATCCACTACCCTTAAATATTATTCCTGCTCCATTACCAATAAGTTTTTCACACTTACCTTTACATTTTTCACACATGACTTTTGGAGTAGCAGATATCGAATGAAATAGATCAAATGTATGTCCGCATTTCATACATTGATAGGTATATGTCGGCATACACCATCGCCTCCTTTCTTAGGGGTTAGAGGATAAATTTAAACAACCCGCCCTCTCAAAATATTCACTAAAAAAACGCATCACATTGAAACTATTTAGACTTCTATATGCAAAACACCCTCTAATCCCCTCTATAATTTACTACTTATGAAGTAGGTAAGTCAAACTATTATGAGATTATTTACAATTTGTATTAATAAATATGCACCAAAATATGCACCAAAAATAACACCTCGTTTTGTTATAATCTTTTGCGAATAAGAAAATAAAAGCCAAGTTAAATGGGTTAATTTGAGGCTAATCTTATGAAGAAAATAGAAGCGGTCATAAAGCCATTCAAGTTAGAAGAAGTAAAAGAAGCCCTGGTAGAAGTAGGTTGTAGAGGTATTACTATTTCGGAAGTAAAGGGTTTTGGACGTCAGCGTGGACACAAGGAAATGTACAGAGGCGCGGAATATGTCGTTGAGTTTCTCCCTAAAATAAAAATAGAGGTTGTTGTTACTGATGATATGGTCCAGCCGGTGGTTCAGGCTATACTAAAATCCGCATCTACAGGGAAAATAGGTGACGGAAAAATTTTTATACTTCCTGTAGAAGAAGTAATTCGAATACGCACTGGCGAAACAGGGGAGATTGCAATAGGATAGTCGAATTTTACTCCCTATTTTAGCCTCTTAAGTTAATATTTCTCAAAGTCCTGGACTAATTTTTTCCCAAACAATTCTTATTGTGTATTTTCTATTTTGTAGGAAAAAATTCCTATAAGTTTATTTATACTTAATTCTCTTTATAAATGATGATAAATGGTTTCCTAAGGTATTCAGTTTAATTTGATTTACTTGTTATTTAAATGTTAACATAACGGCAATTTATTTCCGTTAAAATTTAACTCTCCTAAATTTTACAACTATTAAATGTAAGGAGTCAGAATATGAGTTATGTTGATGATGTAATTAACCTCGTCTTGAAGAAGAATCCTGGCGAAGCAGAATTTCACCAGGCTGTGACAGAAGTCTTAAAGTCTATTGAGCCAGCAGTAGAAAAGTATCCTGAATTTAAAAAAGCAAAACTTTTGGAAAGATTAGTAGAACCTGAAAGAGTAATTATGTTTAGAGTACCGTGGGGGGATGACCGCGGGGAAGTTCATGTTAATAGAGGCTATAGAGTTCAATTTAATAGTGCAATTGGACCATACAAAGGGGGATTAAGATTCCACCCTACTGTAAACCTCGGTATATTAAAATTCTTGGCTTTTGAGCAAATATTTAAGAATGCACTAACTACCCTTCCTATGGGTGGTGGCAAGGGCGGTTCCGACTTTGACCCTAAAGGTAAATCTGACAGCGAAGTTATGAGATTTTGCCAGTCTTTCATGACCGAACTTTTCCGTCATATTGGACCTCATACGGACGTGCCCGCAGGTGACATAGGAGTTGGCGGGAGAGAAATCGGTTATCTATTTGGTCAATATAAGAGACTGAAGGATGAGTTCACAGGAGTATTGACGGGTAAAGGAGTAAACTGGGGAGGTTCACTAATAAGGCCAGAGGCTACAGGTTATGGACTTATCTACTTTGCTCAAAACATGCTTAAGACGAAGGGAGATACTTTAGATGGGAAGATTTGTGTGGTGTCTGGTTCCGGAAATGTTGCTCAATATACTGTTGAGAAATTAAATCAGTTGGGAGCAAAGGCTGTGACATTGTCTGATTCTAATGGCACTATATATGACCCCGATGGGATTAATCAAGAGAAATTGAATTTTGTTTTTGAATTAAAGAATGTGCGTAGAGGAAGAATAAAAGAATATGCAGACAAATTCAAGAGTGCAAAATATTTCGAGAACGCAAAGCCATGGCAAGTAGTAGAAAAGTGCGATTGTGCCTTTCCGTGTGCTACACAAAATGAATTAGATGCTGAAGACGCAAAGGCTCTTATTGAGAAAGGATGTAAGTTAGTTGCAGAGGGTGCTAACATGCCTGCTACTTTAGAAGCTACTGAAATCTTCATTAAAAATGGTGTTTTGTTCGGTCCAGGTAAAGCGGCAAATGCGGGTGGTGTAGCAGTATCCGGCCTTGAAATGGCTCAGAATGCTCAGCATTACTCCTGGACAAGAGAAGAGGTAGATAAGAAATTGCAAGATATTATGTTTGCAATACATAAACAAGCATACGAAGCATCTCAAGAGTTTGGCTCTCCTGGAAACTATGTTGTGGGTGCAAATATCGCCGGCTTTTTGAAAGTAGCCTTCGCTATGATGGACCAAGGAGTTGTGTAGTCTAACTCTCTATGTGAGTTGTTGGATGATTTGTGACTGGGTACTACTTCTGGAAAGGTAGTACCCAGTTTATTGCTTATATCTCGGAATTTTTACGAAGGCCCTGTCCCCACTTATTTTAATATCTTGAGTAATTTAGGAGAAAAAAAATTAATTAGCAACAAGTTTAGTTTCTTTATATATAGAACTCCTAAAATTAAATATTTTGTATTGGTGATGGATTATTTAGTATCATTTTTATCCCAACCTTTTAGGTTTTACCAGCGGTTCGGAAAAGGGCGGAGTATGTTTTATATAAAAATTATCGGAGTTAGTTTATGTACAAAGATTACACCCCAGAGGATGTTTTGAAGATAATAAGAGACAAAAATATTCAGTTTGTAGACCTTCGTTTTATGGATTTCCCCGGCCTTCAACAGCATTTCACTTTTCCTGCCCCTCGGATAGATGAAGAAGTATTTATATCGGGGATCGGCTTTGATGGCTCAAGCATAAGAGGGTGGCAAAATATTCACGAAAGTGATATGCTTGTTCTCCCCGACCCTCGCACCGCTTTTATAGACCCATTTTTCGAAGTTCCCACACTTGTTATGTTTTGCAATATACTTGACCCTGTTACCCATGAGCGGTATACAAGAGACCCCAGAAATATTGCTCAGAAGGCTGAAAATTACTTGAAGTCAACCGGAATTGCGGATACTTGCTATATAGGACCTGAAGCCGAGTTTTTCATTTTTGATGAGGTAAGATGTGACCATACCCCATACTGTGGCTATTATTATATTGATAGCATAGAGGGAATTTGGAATAGTGGTAGAGAAGAGAAACCAAATCTTGGATATAAATTAAGATATAAAGAGGGCTACTTCCCTGTTCCTCCTGCTGATGCTACTCACGATATTCGCAGTGAAATGGTTTCTATTATGATTGAGTGTGGGATAGAAGTGGAATGCCATCATCACGAAGTCGCAACAGGGGGTCAGGCTGAAATTGATATGAAGTATGCACCACTCTGCCAGGTGGCTGACCAACTAACGCTTTATAAATACATAGTTAAAAATGTCGCCCGTAAACATGGTAAGACTGCAACTTTTATGCCCAAGCCACTCTTTGGTGATAATGGCTCCGGAATGCATTGCCATATTTCACTATGGAAAGGAGACAAACCTATTTTTGCAGGCAATAAGTATGCTGGGCTGAGTCAAGAGGCGCTCTGGTTTATAGGTGGACTATTAAAACATGCCCCTGCTCTGGTTGCTATTACTAATCCGACAACAAATAGTTATAAACGGTTAGTTCCCGGTTTTGAAGCACCTGTTAATATAGCCTATTCTGCAAGAAATCGCAGTGCTTGTTGTAGAATCCCAATGTATTCTCCGAGTCCCAAGTCTAAAAGAATTGAGTTTAGAGTTCCCGACCCTTCCTGTAATCCATATATGGCTTTTGCAGCACTACTTATGGCTGGTTTAGACGGAATTCAAAACAGAATAGACCCGGGTGAGCCGATGGATAAAGATTTGTATGACTTACCACCTGAAGAGAAAGCAAAAATCCCACAAGTACCTGCCTCGTTAAAAGAAGCACTTGAAGCACTGAAGAAAGACCATGAGTTTTTAACAAAAGGGGATGTGTTCACAGAAGATGTACTTATGACCTGGATTGAGTACAAGATGAAGCGCGAAGTAGAGCAAGTAAATCTAAGACCACACCCTTATGAATTTGTACTCTACTTTGATATTTAACTGCTTGATTTTCTTATGAATGTGAAAATTAGTATTAAGGTTTCACAACCCTTCTTGATGTAGGTGTTCTAAATATTGCAAGAGCATTTTCAACAACTCTGAAGCACTTGCCTTAGATTTAATTTCCAAATAAGGAGAAGTTTCCCAGCCTGCATTTATTGCCTCATATGGGAATATATATTTTGCGGAATTTTTGCGGTCTGCACTCAAAGGATGATATGAATCAAACTCAATTATGATAAGTCCATCTCTTAAAATAAATCTTCTTACTCCCAAATCTACACCGAGAGCCCTTGCCTTCATAACATTTAACAACAAATCTACTTGCGTAGGTATAGTCCCGTATCTGTCTTTTATCTCATCTCTCAATTCCTCGCATTCTTCGAATGTTTGTATTTCTGCAATTCTGCGATACCATCGCATCCTTTCCAGTGAATCGGAAATATATTCTTCGGGTATTCTGGCATCGAGGTTACTATCGAACGGAGGCAATTTCTTCTTTATTATCGGCTCTCCTTTTAATTCAGATAAGGCTTCCTCTATTAGTTCTCTGTAGGTATCAAAACCAACGGCATTAATATGGCCACTTTGTTCTGGACCTAATAAGTCCCCCGCACCTCTTATCTCCAAATCCTTTAATGCTATTTGTAAGCCTGCACCAAGTGTAGTAATATCCTGAATAGCCTTTAGCCTTTCTTGTGCTTCTTTTGTAAGTGCTCTATCGCTGGGGACAAGCAGATAAGCAAAGGCTCTATGCTTATACCTCCCAACCCGCCCTCTTATCTGATATAGTTCACTTAGACCGAACATATCCGCTCTGTCTACAATAATGGTATTTACATTCGGGATGTCAATTCCTGACGCGATTATCGTGGTGCAAACAAGTACATCAATCTCCCTATTTATAAATGCCATCATTACTTTTTCCATCTCAGTTTTTGGCATTTGTCCATGTGCAATGCCTATCCTTGCTTTTGGTACAAGTTGCTGTAATTTTTTAGCCACATACTCTATAGTTTGTACCCGATTGTGAAGATAGTAAACCTGACCTTCTCTCCTTAATTCTCTCTCGATAGCCTCTTTAATTACTTCAGGTGACCAGGTAGTTATACAAGTATGAATTGGAAGCCTGTCGTTAGGTGCTGTGTTGATTACACTCATGTCTCTTATGCCAGAGAGGCAAAATTGAAGTGTTCTCGGGATTGGTGTAGCAGTTAAAGTGAGTACATCTATATGCTCTCTTAATTTTTTTAGATGTTCCTTATGTCTAACACCAAATCTTTGCTCTTCGTCAATGATTAATAACCCGAGGTCTTTGAATTGAATATCTTTTGAAAGTAGTCTATGAGTTCCTATAACTATGTCCACTTCACCCGTAATGAGCCCTTCCAAAACATTCTTTACCTCCTTTGGAGACCGCAACCTACTAAGTGCCTCTATCCTTATAGGAAAACCTGCCATTCTTTCTCTGAAAGTCCGCCAGTGCTGATGAACAAGCACTGTAGTGGGAGCGAGAACCGCTACTTGCTTACCATCCATTACTGCCTTAAAACTTGCCCTGATTGCTACCTCCGTTTTACCAAAGCCCACATCTCCGCAGATTAATCTATCCATCGGTTTAGGTGATTCCATATCCCTTTTTACTTCTTCAATTGCTCTTCTCTGGTCGGGTGTTTCCTCGTAATCGAAAGCATCTTCCATTTGTAGTTGCCATGGAGTATCTGGCGAGAATGCAAATCCTTTTGCAAGATGCCTCTTCGCATAAAGTTTCAATAACTCTTGAGCAAATTGTTTTACAGATTCCCTAACTTTTTCTTTTGTCTTCTTCCAAGTACTTCCCCCTATCTTGTCCAGAGTGGGTTTTGCACCTTCTCCTGCAATGTATTTTCTTACTTGGTCAAGTTGAGTAACAGGTACATAAAGCATATCCCCATTTCGATACACTATCCCTATATAGTCCCCTTGTCTACCTGCTATTTTGACGAGCCCAGCAAATTTACCTATCCCATGAACCTCGTGAACTACAAAATCACCCGGCTTAAGTTCTGTAAATGAGTAAATTTTGCTCCCTTTTCTAAATAACTTATGTCTTCTTCGGACAAATCTCCTACCAAAAATCTCTTTCTCACTCACTACCACTATTTTTTCATCAGGATAAATAAAACCTCCTCGAATTTTCCCACACTCAATTTTCAGGTCGAAACTGTCTTTACTTAAATCGTATCCTTGCTCTTTTACTAACTCCAACATCCTTATTTGTTCTGCAGGAGTATTACATAGTATCCGTACCTGATAATTTCCAAGGTCCCAATTTTTTAATTCCTCCCAGAATAAATTTATGTTCCCCATATAATTTTGGATTGATGTCATAGGAATTACGAAGTGAGGAACAGATGCTCTCGTGGGATTTGAAATTTGGGCAATCTCTAATACCTTGAAGTTGTATAAGCCTTCAAGTATTTGTTGTAATGGATATATATATTCACTACCTTCAAATTCGGCCTCTGCTTTCTCTCCTTCGGAAATAATGTTTAGAGGCTCGTCTAAGATTATTAATACATCGTCATTAAGATACTTTAAGAGACTACTTTTTTTATCCCCTGCTTCTTCGAGTATAAGTTTCTTTTCCGTTCGCAATAGGATATCTGCTTCATCTATAGGTGATATGCTCTTTTGAGTTTCGGGGTCAAATTCCCTGATAGATTCTATGATATCTCCAAATAATTCTATCCTTATGGGCAAATCTCGCCCATAAGGAAATATATCCACAATCCCACCTCGAATGCTAAACTCCGCTGGTTGAGTAACACAATACTCTCTTTGGTATCCAGACTTTATTAGTAAATTTGTAATCTCCTCTAAATTTATTTCCTCCTCTTTTTTTATATGTAGTCTATTGGCCTTTATAGCCTCAGAAGACGGCACAAATTGGAGAAGAGAACGAATTGATGTTACAATAACTTCTGGAAAATAATTCTTCTCAGCAATTTTTGTTAATAATTTTAACCGCTCAGATACGATGTCCTCCGCAGGGTCAATTATGTCGGTTGGTAATGTCTCCCACGGCGGGAAAAAATAAACACTCTCCTCTGAAGAGAGGGTGATAAAATCTTCCAATGCTTCTTCTGCACTTTGCGAATCAGGTGTAACAACTAAGATAGGCTTACCAAGTGACTTTGCAAGAAAATAGGAAATTACACTTTTCCCTGTTCCCCAAGGTCCTGTTAACTGAACGATGGAACTCTTATGAAATGCTTTTACTATTGCTTCTATGACGGCTGGTTTTTTGATAGAAATACCCATTTATTATATCGCCCCAGTAATTTTAAGGAGGTCAACTAAATGAAGTACTGATATATTAACAATGAATAATCAAAAATGTAATTATGAATTTTTTATTATGAGAGAATTTCTTTCAGGTCCAACTGAAATATATTTAATGGGACATCCTATCCTCTTTTCTATCTCGAGTACATAATTCCTTGCATTTTCAGGCAAATCCTCAAATTTTCTAACATTGTTTATATTCTCATCCCAGCCTGGTAATTCAAGATATATCGGCTTACAATCTTCGAGTACTGGATTTAATGGAAAGTCTTCAATCTTTTTTCCGTCATACTCATACGCTATGCAGATTTTGAGAGTTTTCCTTCCGGTAAGACTATCGAGTTTCGTTAAGGCTACCTCCGTTGCCCCTTGAATCATCACCCCATATTTCGTAGCAACTGCGTCGAAATGTCCAATTGTTCTTGGCCTACCTGTTGCCGCACCATATTCCTTAGCGATTTCCCTTAATTGTTTTGCATCCTCCGGTTCCATCAATGTGACGAAAGGTCCTTCGCCAACACAAGTAGAAAAAGCCTTTACAACTGCAATGACCTTATCCGGCTTCACACCAAATAATCCACCTCCTATGGGTGCAAATGAAGCCAATGTGCAAGATGAAGTAGTAAATGGATATATTCCGTAATACAAATCCCTTAATGTGCCAAGTTGTGCCTCAAACAATATCTTTTTCCCCGATTTCACTGCTTCGCTGAGTAGAGCAGTAGTATTTCTAATGAGCGGTATAACTTTGCTTCCCCACTTTTGAGTCCATTCCCAAATTTCTTCAAAAGTAAACGCATTTTCTTTACCATACACGCCTTTTGCAATTAACAATTTCCACTCTACAATCCTTTTTAGGTGCTCTTTTAATTTTTCAGGATATAGTAGTTCGCCTATCAATACTGCTTTTTTTACTGTTCTATCGCCGTATGCTGGGGCAATCCCTCGTCTTGTAGAGCCATATGCATTTTTACCTAATCGCTCCTCCTCCCATACATCTTCGAGCCTATGGTATGGGAAACATATTGTGGCTCTATCTGAAACTACGAGGTTCGGCTCAAATCCTTTATTTCGTAATTCCTCTATTTCGTTAACTAGCGATTCTATATCAATTACCATTCCGGGACCAAGCACATTTACTGTCCTCTTATTGAAAACCCCAGAAGGTATGAGATGAAGTTTAAATTCCCCGTATTCATTTACAACGGTATGCCCTGCATTATTACCTCCCTGATACCTAACGACAAAGTCCGCGTCCTGAGCGAAGTAATCGACCATTCGCCCCTTGCCTTCATCGCCCCAATTCGCACCTACAATCACCTCAACACTCATATTTTTTATCCTTAAAATAATATTGTTTTGAACCCATAAAAAAACGGGCCGAAGACATCCGACCCGTTTAGAAGTATTATATATAATCTCAGCGAATTATCTCGAGTAAAATCCAATCACTCCTGCAGTATCTTCGAGGAATGGTAAGTTTTCTTCAGCCGGTAGAGATACCATCTGCCCTTCGAAAGACCCCTTCTCTCTATAAAGATGTGGAGGAATTTCCTGATATGGATTCTCTGCTCCGTAGGCTATCATGGGGATATTTCTACTTTTCTCTCTTACAGTAATTTTCATACCAGGTTTTACTTGGAAATTAGGTATATTTACTTTTTTGCCGTCAACCAGGAAATGACAATGTGTAACGAGTTGGCGCGCTGCAAATATGCTCGGTGCAAATCCTAATCTATATACTATTGTGTCTAACCTGCACTCCAATAACCTCATAAGATTTACGCCAGTATCGCCCGGCAATCTCTTAGCCTCTTTGAATGTTTTCTTCATCTGGCGCTCAAGTATTCCATAATGCATACGAATTTTCTGCTTGGCGAGTAGTTGTCTTGCGTACACCGACAACTTTCCTCTCGGTTCCCTTCCGTGTTGTCCAGGTGGGAAAGGCCTTTTTTTAGATGGGCACTTTGGATTACCCCATATGCACGAGCCAAGCCTTCTACAAAGTTTATGTTTTGGACCTAAGTATCTACCCATATCCTGACAAAATCCTTCTTCTTAGATTTAGTTTTCTAATCTTGGTACATTTACATTTAATAAATCTTTTGTATTGCTCCGTTTCCAGCCGCGGAAGAAGGAAGCCTTTTCAGAGCAATTATTATATAAATTACTTGAGGCAAATAACAAATTAACAATACTTTCAATCCACTGTAAATTCTCTCCCCTAAAATCGGTATATGAATATACTCTACTCTTTTTTGTAAAATATCCTTCTAAATTTCCTGAATAACTCTTGTTTAAGTGGAATTTATGATTCTGGACAAAATTGTAGAAAATAAAATCGAAGAGGTTAATTTCAGAAAGAAAATAAAACCAATTTCTGAACTTAAGAAATTAATTGCTCAAACCAAACCTCTTCGTAAGTTCTCGAGTTCCATTACGAAAAATCCTCCATCGATAATTGCGGAGATTAAAAGACATTCTCCCTCTCGTGGCTCGATATGGGAAGATTTAGACCCTGCAGAACTTGCGAAAAGGTATGAAAAATCAGGCGCTTCAGCAGTTTCTGTATTAACAGACAAAAAATATTTTCACGGAAGTGAAGAGGATTTGATAAACGCAAAAAATGCAATTACTTTGCCTTGTTTGAGAAAAGAGTTCATAATTGATGAGTATCAAATTTATGAATCGCTTGCAATTGGTGCTGATGCAATCCTTCTAATAGTGAGAATTTTATCTTCGCAACAATTAAAAGATTATATTTCTCTCGCAAGGGAATTAAAAATAGAATGTTTAGTGGAAGTTCACTCAGAAAAAGAGGCAGAAACTGCTATAGAATCAGGTGCTAATATTATTGGGGTTAACAATAGGGATTTAGACACATTGGAAGTTGATGTTGACACGAGTTTTAGAATAAAAAAAATTATTCCTACGGATTGCATAGCGGTTAGTGAAAGTGGTTTGAATAGCCCTGAAATAATAAGGAAGTTGTCCGATGTAGGTTATTCTTCTTTCTTGATTGGAGAATCTATTCTTTTAAGTAGAGAACCCGAAAAAATAATTCCACTTCTCCTGGGGAGAAACAATGGTTAAGGTTAAAATCTGCGGTATAACTAACAAAGAAGATGCGTTTACAGCAGTTGATGCTGGAGCAGATGCAATTGGGATTGTTCTTGCCCCTGAAGCAAAGGCTCGCCATAGATACGTTCCTTTGGAGGAGGCTCTTGAAATACTGGATGTAATACCTCCATTTGTTACAACTGTAGCAGTGATTGTAAATGAGCCTATGGAAAATTGGGTAAAGTATCTTTCTTATTTCGACTATGTACAAATGAGTGGAGATGAGAAGCCAGAGGATATTCCCCTCGGACACTCAGTCATTAAGGCATTTCACGTAGATGAGAACTTTACTATAGAACAAATGTTGAATTATAAGGTAAGAGGGTACCTATTAGATTCCAGAACAGGTAATGCACACGGGGGAACAGGTATAACATGTAATTGGGATAAAGCCCGAGAAGCAGTTGAAACCGGTAAGCCAATTATCCTCGCAGGTGGATTAAATCCAGGAAATGTCCAGGACGCTATTAAAAAGGTGCGTCCGTTTGCTGTTGATGTGTCTTCAGGAGTAGAAATGTATCCCGGAAAGAAGGATTCGGAACTTGTTAAAGAGTTTATTTACAGAGCCAAAAACGCCCTATCCTGATGAAAAGGGTAGGTATGGAGAATTCGGTGGACGATTTGTCCCTGAAACCCTTGTTTATGCACTTGAGGAACTTGAATCTGCGTTTAAACAGGCACTCGACGACCCTGACTTCCTAAATTTGTTTAATTATTATGCGAAACATTACATTGGAAGACCTACCCCATTATATTTTGCTGAACGGCTTACTAACTATCTGGGTGGTGCTCGAATTTATTTCAAAAGAGAAGATTTAGCGCACACCGGTGCCCACAAGATTAATAATGCTTTAGGACAATGTCTACTTGCTAAACGAATGGGTAAAACTCGAATAATAGCAGAAACTGGTGCAGGTCAGCATGGTGTGGCTACCGCAACCGCTTCCGCTTTGTTGGGGCTCGAATGCTGTATATATATGGGCACAGAAGATATGGAACGGCAACGGTTAAATGTCTTCAGAATGAGACTTCTCGGTGCAAATGTAATAGGTGTTGATTCCGGTAGCAGAACATTAAAAGACGCAATAAATGAGGCACTCCGTGATTGGAGTTTGAATGTTAAAAATACCCACTACGTTCTGGGCACTGTGCATGGGCCTCATCCATTCCCATGGATTTGTAGGGAATTCCAAAGCATAATTGGTGTTGAAACTAAACAGCAGATTCTTGAATTAGAAGGAAGATTGCCGAATCTATTAGTTGCATGTGTCGGAGGCGGTAGCAATGCAATAGGCTTATTCTACGAATTTTTGAATGATAAAGAAGTCGAAATGGTCGGTGTAGAAGCAGGAGGTATAAAGATTGACCCTGGAAAGCACGCTGCGAGATTCGCCGGTGGTATGTTTGGGATGCTCCACGGTGCACAAAGTTATGTGCTTCAGGATGAAAATGGGCAAATAGGCTCTACTCACAGTATATCTGCGGGACTCGACTATGCAAGTGTAGGCCCTGAGCACGCCTGGCTACATTCCATTAAAAGGGTACATTACACTTATGCTACCGATGATGAAGCCCTTAAAGCATTCCAAATCTGCGCTAAACTGGAAGGTATCATTCCTGCATTAGAAAGTTCTCATGCACTCGCCTTTGTGTTAAAGGAGGCACCTAAACGGAGAAAAAACGAGATAATCATCGTTAACCTCTCCGGTAGAGGCGATAAAGATGTAGAACATGCTTCGAAGTTCATACAATTGGAAGACTAAATATGAATAGAATAGAAAAGAAGGTGTTAAATCTCAAGCAAAACAAAGAAAAAGCATTTGTCGCATATATCACCGCAGGCCATCCAACCCCAGAACATTTCAAAGATATAATTTTGTCTTTGGAAGAAGTAGGGGTAGACATAGTAGAAGTTGGGGTTCCGTTTTCGGACCCTGTAGGTGATGGACCTGTTATCCAATCAGCGTCACTTACCGCATTAAACAATGGCACTACTCCTACAAAAGTTCTTCAATGGATATCCGAGGTCAGAAAGTATTCCAATATTCCGATTTTGCTATTTTCTTATTTTAATCCGATTCTTGCACATAAGCCTGCAAACTTCCTCGAACTATCAGCAAATAGTGGTGTAGATGGTATTTTGTGCGTAGATTTGCCTGTGGAAGAAGCAGAAGAATATGTTGCTAAAGCCAGAGAAGTAAATATTTCCACCGTTTTTCTTATAGCACCCACATCATCAGAGGAAAGAATCGCAAAGATTGTTAAATACAGTTCAGGGTTTGTTTATTATATATCGAGGTTAGGTGTGACTGGTGAAAAACAAGATTTGGCCCAAGATTTAGAGCAAAGAGTTTCTCTTATAAAAAAATACACCACATTACCAGTGTATGTTGGTTTTGGCATTTCAAAACCAGAACAGGCAAAAATAGTTGCTTCTATTGCGGATGGAGTAATAGTAGGTTCTGCTCTTGTGCGGTTCCTCGAAGAACATAAAAACGATTCGGATTGGAAAAAGAAATTCGAAGATTACACTCGTTCGCTCGTAGAAGGTGTAAAAAACATATAGACTACTTAAGATATGAGTTTCGAAGATTCTGATAAACTCTCTGACTTCCCTTGTTCCATTAAAATTGGAGATTATGAAGTCTTTTCCGAGGTAGGTGCAGGTAATTTTGGGCTGTGGGAAAAAGATGAATATAACTTACCTTGCTATAAAATTAATAATTCTGCCTCTGCTCAACTGGACTTGTGGCATCTGGTAGGTAATGAGAGAATTACCGCCACTGCTCATTCGGGTGGCTATGTGCAGGTCTATTCCTGGGATACAGGTCCACAAATACTTAATAGATTTGACATACAAAACGGTTGTTTATCAGGAGGATATTCTTTATTGTTGATAGATGGGGAAATATATTCTACTCTCCTTTTAGCCCCATCTAATCAAAGTAATATAAAAATTACATTTGGCTGTGGTTATGTAAAAAAAGAAACCTCTCTGAGTAGTAAGGTTTTTGTAGAAGAAAAGGTTTTTGCACCATCTGGAACAAGTGCTTATTTAGTTCATGGGGTATCAATCAAAAATATTCATTCTGAACCGATAGATGTGATTGTTATGCCTATTTGGGAGCCAAACTGGTATCCACTTGACCCCGCCTTGATTATGACTTCTCCATATAAAATATTCTGGGAAAAGTTAAGACACCTCAGGAGCAAACGAATTATTAGAAAGTATCAACTTTTAAAAACAGATAATTCTGAAATTGTCCTGGAATATCAACGCCCCCAACTTTTTAACCAAAAATCATCGTGGCGAGTGATACCAATTCCACAGATATTTTGCAAGAATTTGACTTCGGAGATAGATATTTCAACCTTTACTTCGTCTTCCAAACGATCGGA
>CAZZMK010000053.1:0-2711 GCA_964655185.1 uncultured Nitrospirales bacterium
TTCTATCTTTATTTTCTTCTGAGAGAAGTCTTTGAAGGCCATTTTTATACTCTGGATCGCTAAGTTTGTCACATTCTCTTAGTTCGAGATAGCCTCTATTATTTTCTGCTAAACAGCCCTGATTTTTTGCTTCCTCAATCTTATCATATCTATTTCTCATTCTATCCGCAATTTCTTTTGCAAGCGGTGATACAGTTACAAGAGATTGGGCATAGGCTTTAGGAAGTGGATTCCAATTAGTGGCATTACTTACTTTCTTTTTACTTGCATTGGTTTCTTCTACTGGTAATTCATCAGTTTTCTTTTCCACATAGTCGAGCAAGGTACCTGCTTGTTCTTGAATATGTCGGATATCGAGTGTTATATGTGCTTCGATAGTATGGCGTGTCTGAATGACACAACCTAAATACATAAGGAATAAAGCAATACAAATAATGTATATTCTTTTCATACTCACTATCCTTTTTAAAAACATTGCAAAAATAACCTACTTCTTCTATATATCATTATACGAAGTTTCACATATTTTTGTTTAGTTTAATTATATGAAGAGTTTAAAGTTTAAGGTCAAATTGTCAACAGATTATTTTATTTCTATGGTGAAGTTGGAGGGCATTGTTAGCAAAGATAGGAGTTGTTTCCAGTCTGCATTGATGTAGAAAACAGGAGCGAGTTCTAATTCTTTGGTTGATAGGAGCACGGCAACGGTAGCCTTTCTATCTTTGTAGCCAATGTTGAGTTCGGCATAGTTGAATCTCTTTGGGTCTTCTTGACCAAGTAATTTTTCTAATCTCTTTTCAACTATTTTTACGTTTTGCAGATATAAAATTAACTGGAGTAGCACATCTCTGTTTATTGTGATGCCGTCGTTACATACAAGAGAAAAATCCCCATCTACCAGTTCAAATTTGGAGAAATCAAAGAGTAAATCAAGAATAGCGTCTCCTTGTCCTGTGAGTCTCAGCCAAGGGGGTTGAACTTCTTCGGTGAAATGTTTTAAGTCTATCCCATTTATTTTTGTAGATAAACTACCCAGGATAGCATTTTCTTTTGTGTAGATGGAACCACTGGAGATGATTTTGCCACTCCATAGATTGGCTGTAGAATCTTTAATTTGTACCTGGAATGGAGTGATTGTGAGTTCACCGTTTACACTAGTATTGGATAATGAAATTCCATATAACAACAGGGCGTCTGCATTTAAGTTATAGGTTATAGTTTTGTCTGAGCAGTTTTTTGTTTCTCCGTTGATATTTTTAAGTTGGAGGCTATAGTATGGTAGTTCTAAACTGAAATTTTCGATTTTGCCAGTGTGTTCACTAAAAGTAATCATTCCGTTTTTGAATTCAAAGTTGCTAAAATGTGCGGTTAGATTTCCATTTCCTTTTGTAATAATTCCGTTTATAGATAAGGCTTCGCCATTTAGATTGAGATAGAGTGAATCTGATTTAAAGTATGGAAGACCACTTTCTAAACTTTCGGATACTTCGAAGAAAGAGTTATCAACAAAGATAAAGTAATAGTTGTTAATCCCACATTCTATGTGGGGGAAAGCCAGTTTGAACCCAGAAATGTCATATTGCAAAGTTCCTTTGATATTAGAGGTTATATTTTCAGGTAAGAAGTATGGAGGATAACCTAAGCCTTCTATGGATGCCTTGAAATCTAATTTTAAAGGTTTTTCAAACGCCCAACTTATATTTCCTTCTGTTTTGAGCAAGCCTGTAAAAGGAATTTTTACTATGGTGGGATCTATGTTAGATAGGTATAAATTGGCTGAGAGAGAAGATGAGATTTTTAGAGGCGATAAGTTTACTTGCAAGTTATTAAGCGTGAGATTGAGAGAGTTTTCCGAAGAGAAATTTAGTCTTCCTGTAATAGTTGATAGGTTAGATAAAGTTCCCTCCAAATGCCAATCCGCAGGTGCAATCGGTAGTAAGCCATCTTCTGACAAAGTATAAGTATTCCCTTTTGCAGTAAAATTTATGTTGTTGAAGATATTTCCATTAAATGATAGGTTAATTTTAGAATTGAATTTTTGGAGTAAAGAAGGTTCGAGGTTGGTATAGAAAATGTTCACAAGTTCGCTAACAGGGATATCTTCAGATACCAATTTGCCTTCAATAAATATCCCATGAGTAAGTAAATCTAAGCGGACATTTTTTGTCCCTATTTTTACCTCAGCTTGACATTGGAGTTCAGGTGAATTTAACATAGAAAGCAAGTCCCCTTTTATAGTGGCTGAGGTTTCTATTGTGTTTTTAGAGAGTACTTTTGCATTTACTTTGCCTTCATATCGGTTTTTATCACCTTTCCATTTAGATTGAATTTTTATCACATCTTGCTCTATTCTCGATTGAGGCAGAATTGAGAGAAAATATGGTGAGATTAGTCTTAATGATTGGAGTGAACCTTCCTCCTCGATTTGTATCTCGTAGGTTAGAGTTTGATTTAGTAATCCGTCAAACTTCATTTCCCAGTTGTTTATAGAAGCAGTTCCTTGTAATTTAAGTGAGTCTAAATTTTCTGATGATTTACATTCCCATTGGAAATATGGAGAAATATTCAAGAAAGGTAAATCCTTTGAACCTAATACAAATGAGGAGACTTGAATTTTACCTTTGCTGGTTTTAATTAAGTGCGGAATTTCTTTCGCACATTGGGTTTCCATTTCTGTAAGAGTAATTTTTTCTACGGAAAAATCTGGTCCA
>CAZZMK010000054.1:0-19082 GCA_964655185.1 uncultured Nitrospirales bacterium
GTCGATTTGAAGATATGTTTATGTATAAGCGAAAAGCCAAAGGCAACGATAATAATGCCAAGTAGTGGAGCATTAAGATATTTAACAAAAATGTCCTGAAAAAATCCACGATATATGATCTCTTCAAGAACCGCACCTGCAAAGGTTCGGCTTAATATTAATGGGGAGATAAAACAAAACTTTACAACATCACCAAAAGCCATTATGTGCTTCCATATTCGTAAATTGCCAGTAGCAAAAATAAGTCCTAATGTATAAAGGACATGACCTAATACAATACCGAGTAACCAAGATGGATAGAACAAAAAATTTCTGGGGAATAAAGTAAAGGTAAAAAGATAGACTAAAGACAAAAGGAAAATCAAAAGTTGAAACAAGCCTAATAGTTTTGAAAACCAATCAGGAGTAGAGTCTCGATTGATTATATGGCTCACAAAGTTTAGAGCGACATAGCCTAAAAATAACCAAATAGAGTATTCCCATTTCACGAATTCAACTCCGCCTCCTTGAGGGATTCAATCATTTTCTGTAATGTAACTTCCTGAATACTCTTACCGTGTTTATTTCGCCAGTCATTAAATTCTCTGTCGAGAATCCCATATACATAAACATCATACCACTTGCCGTCCCGTAGAATATGGTCTTTAAGAACAAGTTCACGGACTGCACCCACAAACTCAAAAAATCTCCAGGAAAGAGTGTTAAACGAATAAATGACAGCAGAAACTCTGTGCATATTTAATTCATCAAAGGCATATTCAAGTGCTCGATACACACCTATCCCTGTAGATAAATGCCCCCGATGTTCTTTAGATATGTATACATCAATATTGCAAGAGCGATTTCTCCAACTAATATTCTGGAGAGAAACCATACCTATGGGACCATTAGGTCCGTCGATAAGTAAGTACAAACCTGAAGGAATTACAGTTGTTGCAGACTTACCGAGGTATCCGATTATTTGTTCTCTAATCAGGCGGGGTGAACGAGCAGGGTCACCATACAGAAAATAATTGAATTCTTCATCTTCCATCCATGCCACGAGTTTTTCAAGGTCTTCTCTATCAGCCCTACGAAGATATGTATCGGTTGTTTTTTTCATTAACACCAAATCTTTCTTCAATTCTTTCTTCAATTAAATATTATTATGCTGATATTTTGCCCATGTTTGTAAATTATGCCAACTGCCTCTTGCGTAAAGCACCTCTCTCAACTCTCCTTCAAACTGATAGCCTTGATTCTTAAGAAAGTTACTCAGAGTTTTTTCAGAATCAAGGCACAAAGACAAAACCTTTTTTAAGTGTAATTTTTTAAATGCTTTTTCTTCAATAAATTTTAGGGATTCTTCGATTAAAGCCGGGCTATTATTAAAATCATCTTCATCAAAGAGGATTATCAACTCTCCAAACAAGACTTCAGGGTTAATACCTTTTAATGCTATTAGCCCTTTTTTATTACCTCTCTTATCCTCTACGGTATAAAAAGAATTTACAACTTCTTTATTTTGGATAAGTTCTTCTAATTCACTGATTGTAGGATATAGTGGCTCCCTTTTCTGGTCTAACAATGCTCCGTAAATTTGTTTGCCATTGTAGAAATAATAAAGAAAATCTACATCGCTCCGCTCAATAGTTCTAATAATGGAATGTTTATTTATAATCATCGAGGTATAAATCGAAAGATACTGTCAGAAAAGAGAAATTTACAATAATAGATACCCACTATTATTAAAAGCCTATCTCATTCTTTTTTTCGTATCTGAAATCTTGCCATGCACGCCAAACTGCATTCAGAAAATTTGTAAAGGCGTCTGCTTTTTTCAAAGTAACTTTCTTAATATGTTTCATAGCACGCCTCCATTTCAGTGGTTTGTTTTGGCTCCGTTAACTTGAACTACCACCAGAAGAACCACCTGACGACCCACCACTAACAGGTGGCGACTCTGGATCTTTATTCTTAAATATAGGTATTAATATTATAATTAAATCCTGGATAAATTTCAGAATGCTATCAATTGTAAAGGGGAAATTATTTGCCATATGGGGTCTGGTAAGAGTAATGATATGCTTATATTTTTTATCAAATGCTCTCATTTATAAATATCATCCGAAGTATTTTGTTGGTCAACTTGTTTTGTTGCAAGAAAATTTCTCACCGCTTCTAAAATTTTATAGATTATAGTAAGGATAACGTCAACTGTAATCCCCTTTTGAGGATACAAGGTTGCAGTATAACACCTTATATGTTTCATTTATCTTTTCCCTAACACATTATCACAAAAATATTTATCAGGCTTCAAACTACTCTTAGGTAGTAGTAGTTGTTGTTGTGTCGGTTGTTGTGTCTTGTGGCTTCTTAATCTCAGCAAGAGGTAAGAAGAAATTAATTAGTACATTGTAGAGAAAGCACAGAAACGCTTGATAATCACTCTGAGGATTGGCACAGAAATCATTTGCTTGCTGTGCCAATACAGGCCTGAGTGTTATTTTCTTAACTCTCATAGTATTCTCCCACATAAAGGTTACGAAGTTGTAGAAGTTTGCTCTTTTGCGGTAAGGGCTTGCGCAATTACTGAGAGAAGATTAGCAATCAACGTCAGTATTTGGGCCCAAGAAAGCCCTGTGCTTTCAACCTCTGCCCTACTTGGTTTACTTACCACCTTTATATGTTTCATCTTCACTTCTCCTAAAGTTTTTATCTTATAATAATTATCACAAAAATAATGACAAAATATCACAAAATTCAAACTTATTTTATTAATACCAAATTTATCTTAAAAGTTTTCTTTAATTAATTATCTTCGCTACTTATTAAAAATGGTTGGGTCCAGGCTTTTTCTTCACCTTGTCCCCAAAACTCGAACCTAATGTATGGGAATTTAAAGTTATTCTCCACTTGGTAAGTTATTTCTTTGTCTTTAATTTCGAAAATTCGTCTTCCGTAGGTGGAGATTACTGCGCACTTAGTAGCATTTTTAGTTGATATGTGAATCGTAGTGTTTTCGACTTCTATAGATTCAATCTCGACTCCAGTTGATGCATAGAATCTACCGTTTTTGAGTGCATCTAACAAATCTTTCTGAGAAAACTCTTTGAGTTGGGCTACATTCCAAGCAACACAAAATGTATCCCCCCAGTGAGCGTCATCGTTAGCAAAGCCCCACACAAGTTTGCCACGAGACAATAGAATATCCCATTTGTCTGTAGATTCGGGGTTACCGGGGAGTTTTCGCACAATACCGTTGTAAATCTCTATTCCTGTATAATTTTGCAATGCTTCTAAAAGGGCTAAAGGGCAATGGTCAAAATTATCTTCCCAATTAGGATGATTTAATATAGCAAAACCTCCATCTTTAACAATTTCATCGATTACTTTCTGTCTATTCGGATAATGATACACAGTATTAGTAGCATTTACATGGAGTATATGTGGACCTTCTAAGGTTATTTCATTGCCTTTAATTAATATCATCCCTTTGGAGTCAATGCCATCCAGTTCACATACCATATCATGTTCACTTATCATTAAGAAGTTGTATCCATTTGAAGCATATAATTTGACTGTATCCTGCGGGGAGAATTCACCATCACTTATACCTGTATGAGTATGAAGGTTGCCCTTTGCCCAGATACATTGACAGGAGTTAATATAGGGTGTGATTATTTTCATTACTACTCCTTTCTAATTTCAGATTTATTCCACAGGGATACAAACTCTTCTTGAGTTGTTTGCTCTAACATCTCGGGTTTATACAAAAATTTCACTATTGGGTCGGCAACTTTAGTTATCTCATCTGTATCAGGGATATAAGTTAACTGTCTAATTATTGTTCCCTCATCGCTACATTCATAATAGGTCCAGGCATAACCTTTACCGGGAACAAATTGGGAGACCTTATAATACTTCATATTTCCACTTACCCTATAGTTTTTGTATAATGAACATAGTACATATAAAAAGCGTTTTTATTATACAATATAGAAAAGAAGAAAGGGTATTTTACCACTATGTATAAGTATTATGTGATATATAGTCTGGTGTTATTACTGCTAATGTTTTCTCAGGTAGAGGCTTTCCCGTTGGATGTTCAATTGGAAGAGATATTCCTTAAAATAGTTAATGCATTCTCTCCCGAGTATGATCCTAATACTCTCGATGTAGACGAAAATGGGATACCTGATAGAGCACATTCGAGATTACTTGATAGGGTGCTCAGAGATGAAAATGTGCCTAATCATGAATTGTTATTGTCGATATACTACTTCAATTGGACGCGTATTAAGATTGATAACACACTTGGCAATAGATGTATTGCGCTTCAGCAAATTTACGGAATAACATGCGACGAACTTGAGCGATTTTGTGCAGGTATTATAACTTTAGGTGAACCTAAGGCGATACAATACTTCGTTCAAGGAGCCTTTTCTGCGTACGGAATAAACATAGACCTTAAAAATTACAATTTATTGGGAGGAATATATTTAAGAGGTAGCGGAGACCTTGATGGAGATAGAATTACAAACAAGAAAGAATACGAACTTGCTGAAGGTGATTTCGATTTATTTGTAGAAAAAGCAATTACTCCTGAGGAATCTTCAGAAGAAGGTGAAGGATATCCACAAATAGATGAGAATATTCCGTTAATTGTGACTCCTCCATTAAATGTGGCAGTAAATTATGAGACTATACCAATAAACACATACAGAGATGGTGCATATACTGTTGAAAACATTGGTACTGAACCTATTCCACTAAGGGTATGGATTATAGGTGAACCTGAATTTACACTTATTGGTGATAGTGAGTACATAATTGAACCACAACAAAAAATTTCATTCGTAGTACGGTTTCAACCAAGAGAATATGGCTACTATTCGGGTATCATCGTATATGAAATTTACGGGAAGCAATACTATTCTTACTTAGGAGGAAAGGGGTCTTTTATAAAAGAGATACTTTCTTGCGGTGAAATTCACTCCTCTGAGAATTCCATAAAATTGTCTTCTACCTTTGATGTAATATTTGTTATTTTTTCTATCTTTTTAATATTTTATTACACTCATTCTTTTCCCTTGAGGAAATCGCAAAGGTAGTAACTGTGAGTGTGGAGTATTTATTGGAGCAAAAAGAGAGTGTAGGGGTATTATTTATAGGACTGTTGTTTGGAAATCTTATCTGTTTCTCAGGGTATAGATTTGTTTATATATTATTGAGTGCTTCTGGTTTTTTTATAGGGCTAACCTCCGCAATATTAGTTCTTAGTGCTATACCAAACTTATCAACTGAATGGATTATAGCCATTGCAGTAGTATTCGGAATCATCGGATCAGGAATTAGTATTTTCCTGCTTAAGTCGGGAATATTCATTTTAGGCGTAATTGGTGGGGTATCGCTAAGTATTATTCTAAAACCAGTTATAACTAATCCTCTTGCGGTAATTTTATTTGGTATCTTAGGAGGAGTATCTGCACTTATAGTTGAGAAACCTGTGATTATATTCACTACCGCATCTCTTGGTGGAATACTAATCTTTTGGTCAGTTCTTCATATTATCGAGTTGTTAAACTGGGTGAAAATAACATCTGACTTTGACCCGACTTACTTCCATTTAATATCAGGGCTGGCGTGGTTTGGCTTGACTATATTAGGAAGTGCTATTCAATTTAGGTCTGCTTATTCGAGGTAAGATTATTACTCAGGCAATTACAATTTCAATGGCGTAGAGAGAAAACGGAGGAAAATCCCAAGGATAGCGAAAATAAACCCTATGCCCGTACATATAACTCCTCCCCAATACACACCGGCAGCGATCTGTCCTGCACCAAAGGTAAAATCAAAAATTACACAGATTAACCCTAATATGACAAGTATAGTTCCTGTGAGTATAAAATCGACCGGATATGTTTCATTAAATAGGCGTGCATCCCTTTCAAACAGTTCATTAATTTGGGGTACTTTCTCTAAAATCTCTGGAGAGTTCTCTAACTTTTCAAGCATCGCCAATCTAACTCTATAATTAATCCATGCCTGCGTAATTGCTCTCATTCCAAGATATATCATTGTAATTAAAACAAACAGAAGGGGTAGACTTAACAATATTTCTCTCAAAGGTGCTCTCCTAAATACTAAGCCCTAATAAATCATTCTAAACTCTAATAAACCATTTCTTATTATATAGCCAATAAAGTAATAGCCACATTAATATTAACGTAGCAAACGGTGTTATTGTCTGGCTAACTCGTTCAAGACCTACGGCACTCATCATAAAACTTAAAAGTTCTTTTAAAAATGGTGCACCCATATAAGCAAGGATTGCATTCGACCCAATAACAATAAAAGGAAAAGCCCAACTACTTATCCCCCATACATCGATGACAAGAAAGAATAGTGCCAGGAGTAGATATGACCAGCCACCTGCCCATAAAGCCATTGAACTTGACCAAATATGTTTAATTATCGGGAAATGAAATGACCAAGCCCAACCTGATAGCAAACATATTAATCCTAATATTACTAAATAGCAAACAACCTTCATTCTGCTCTCGACTTTTTTAATAATATAGCCAGCATGGGTACCTAACATTACAGTGGCACTGAAGCCGAGACTACTCAAAATCCAAGTGTAATGAGTACCATCTCTAAACTTACCCAAGATAAGTTCGTCAATAAACATAGCCCAATTTTTTTCAGGAAGAAGGACACCTATTCCCTCTCCAGTAGGCAATGGTATAAACATCATCCATACCCAGTATACAACGAGTAGTCCGATAGTTATTAGTGGGTGGTACATAACAGGGATATAAACCAGTACTAACGAAGCAATAAAATAGCCAACTGCAATTGCCTGTAGCGTATTACTGAAGAGATGTAAGCGATTTATATCAAAAGTAAGTAAATTCCCTTGAGCAATCATCCCAAGTATCCATAGAAGCACTACTCGCCTGGTAAGCCTTAAGTAAAACTTCTTTTTCCTTCCTCCCGCAATATATTTATCTACTGAGAAGGGTATTGTAATTCCTGTGATGAAGAGAAACAATGGCATTATCAAGTCCCAAGCAGAGAAACCTTCCCATTCAGGATGAGAGAAGTGATACTGAAGAGTTGGAGGAAGTCCGCCCAATATCAGGCCAAGTAACATTACTATGACTTCCTTCCCTTGCATAATCCAAAACATATCAAAACCTCTAAGAGCATCCACTGAAAGTATCCTGGGAGGGGAAACAACACTCTCAAGTTGTAGGCTTTTTTCAGAAACTCGATTTTGAATTGGTATGGGCATAAAAATTCTATATTCTCCTAAAATTTTTTGATAAGGACTAAGTCCTATTTAGAATAAAAATATTTACTTTTCAACACCTCCGAGAGATTTTAGAACTTCACAATAAGGGCCATAAGTATCTGAACCAAACATTACAAATCTCACCAATTCAATTCCTGGATTTTTCTCGACCCACTCTTTTACAGTGTTAATTGCAATTTTAGCCGCTTCTGGTATCGGATAGCCATATACCCCGCAACTAATAGCAGGAAAAGCAATAGTCTTAACTCCATTTTCTACTGCAACCTCTAATGAGCGGATATAGCAACTCTTCAACAATTCGGGCTCACCTTGCTTACCATCTCGATAGATTGGGCCTACTGTGTGTATGACATACTTTGCAGGTAATCTGCCTCCCGTGGTTATCTTTGCATCACCTGTCTCACAGCCTCCTAACTTCTTGCATTGTTCAAGTATTTCAGGTCCACCTGCTCTGTGGATAGCTCCATCAACACCGCCACCTCCTAATAATGTTCTATTTGCCGCATTTACTATGGCGTCCGTGGTCTCTTTTGTAATGTCTCCTTGGACTACCTGTAAAACACAATTACCAACTTTAAGTTCAACCATAATCCATCCTCCTCTATATATTAGGCTTGTTAATCAAAAGGTATTTGAAAATATATTTTACCATCTACGTAAGAAAAAATCTTACTAAAACTACCAAGCCTAAACATCTAACTTTGATACTTTGTAATGTAACCAATAATTCGGTAAATAAGTTTAGCAATTATAAATTGGGGATGATGAAGAGTTGGGATAGGTAATAATTCGCTAACATCGAAACCAACTATTTTCCTCCGTTGTGAAAGTTCACAAAAGAACCCATCTACCCATTCCCAGGTAAGACCACCGGGCTCAGGAGTACCTGTTGCTGGAATAACCGAAGGGTCAAAGACATCACAATCAAATGTGATATACACATACTCGGTTAAATCAT
Source organism: uncultured Nitrospirales bacterium (assembly GCA_964655185.1). Classification (GTDB taxonomy): domain Bacteria; phylum Hydrogenedentota; class Hydrogenedentia; order Hydrogenedentales; family Hydrogenedentaceae; genus Hydrogenedens. The sequence goes on from CAZZMK010000054.1 coordinate 8,259, forward strand.
CAATTATTTTTTCTATCTTTCCAAAATCTTCTTTTATGTCATAAGCGTAGTAGGTAACTACCCTATCGGAATTTTTCCCTCTTATATCTAATTCTTCAGGACCCACGCTTCTTATCCCCACCTGAATCAATTTGCCTTTATGCTTATCAAGCACGCGAGCCATAGCACATGCATGATTCCACTTACTGTTCATATATGAATCTCGCAAATCGCTATGAGCATCAAATTGCACGACGGTAAGTTTAGGGAATTTTTCTATATAAGCATAAATTGCGCCTACTACACTTGTGTGTTCCCCGCCTATTGTTATTACAAATTTATCTTCATTTAGAAGATGCATCACAAAATCTTGCAATTTAGTTGCAAGCGATTCGCCTTTCTTAACTTCAAAAGTAGTGGGTGAAAGAGTCGTAATTCCTCCGCACTCTTTATAAGTTTCCATCCCCAAAGCAACATCATAAAGTTCCACTTCGTGCGAGGCTTTTAATATCGCTTCTGGTCCTTTCCGAGAGCCTTTGCCATAAGTTGAGGTCTTTTCGTAAGGGACCGGTAAAATTACATACTTAGAAGTTTCAAAATCTGAATACTCCTTTGGGATTCCAAGAAAATTCTTATTCTCCTTCAACCCGACTGTCTTACTTCCCTTCTTCATATTTCGTTCCTTCTTAATATAAGTACACTGAAAATACTCATCTGAAAATAAACTTCAAAATGTAATATAGGAATAGCAATAGGATTATTAAATTTAGCAAGAATTCTACACAATCTACTCCAAAATTCTAAATAATTCTAAAAAATAACTTACAGGGAAATTACAATTTTTATGGAGAAAAACGCTTACAAAGCATTCGCAAAAGTATTAAGGATTAGCACTACAATATAAAACTACCTTGTCCAAGTACCACCCTTTACAAAATTGGTGGTTAGCTGTAATGCAAAAAAGATATAATTTATAAAAAAGTATATTTTTTGTAAAAGAAGGATTACAGGAAAACCCATTTAAGGAAGGAAATATAATTCGGACCGAGGTGATAATGAATAATAATTTTACTTTTAAAACTGAAAAAGAGCTTCAAGATGCAATATTGCAAGAAAAAGTAAAGGGAACTCCAGATGTAGAAATAGGAAAAGCTTTTGGAGTTACATTTAAATATATTGAAAGACTTATTACTCGTTCTCGGGGACTAAATGTTAGTTCCCTAAAGTCTTCAAAGAGAATAAAAACCCTTTACCCCAAAAACTTCAAAGAAGAACAAACTACAGTATGGAGTTTTAAACAGAGGGGTACATAGGCGACACATAGTGGTGAATATCGTGGTAATTGGTCTCCCTATATCCCCAGAAATGTAATATTAAAATATTCCAAGCCAGGAGAATTAATTTTAGACTATTTCTGTGGGGCGGGGACTACAGCAGTAGAATGCAAACTTTTAGGCAGAAGATGTATCGCACTGGATATAAATGAAAAGGCAATTGAATTGGCAAAGAAAAATGTATCCTTCGACATAAACCATCAGTTACCCATATTTTCCGATGAGGAACTCTATACTCAAGTTTTTGAACCAATGCTGTTAGTCGGCGATGCAAGAGATTTGTCATTCTTACAAAACAATTCTATAGATTTAATTTGCGCACATCCTCCATATGCAAATATAGTTCACTATACTGACTATAAAACAGGTGATTTATCATTCTTCGATGTAGATGACTTCCTCAGGGAGATGTCAAAAGTTGCTAAGGAAAGTTTCAGAGTACTGAAACCAGGAAGGCAGTGTGCTATTTTAATAGGAGATACCCGAAGAAAAAAGCATGTAGTTCCTTTGGGCTTTAAACTCATAAATGTCTACTCAAATGTTGGATTCAAATTAAGAGAACTTATCATTAAGCAACAACATAATTGCAAAACCACAGGTTTTTGGTATGCCAATAGTATTAAGTACAACTTCCTCCTTTTGGCTCACGAATACCTTTTGATATTTGAAAAACCAACTGCTTCTGCACATTCAACCATAAAAAGAAATGAAACCGATTACAGAACAATTATCGCCCAATTTGAAAAGCCATTCTTTGGAGAAAAATTAAATGTACTAGAAACTACTACAGTATGGATATTGCCTCAAAAAAACTTTGAAGAACAGTTAAACAGAAATGTTATCGATAGGTATTCAAATGGAAAGGAGCACCTAATTATTTCTTTCGAACTTAGAGATAAAAATGAAAATGAAGTAGAGAAAATAAAAACAACAGAAAAACCAAGGAGTAAAAAACTCATTTTTATAAAATCACCGCTATTAAATAATACTACCCTTACTAATTTAGCAATAGAATGTTACTTAGAAGAAATGAAAAAATTCGTAGAAGAAAGCATCCATACTATAGATAAATATGGATTCTTGGTAATACAAACAAGAGACGTAAGAATAAATGGATATATAGAGCCCATCGCTAAAATGATAGTAGATATTTTTGAACATCATAATAATTTGTGGCTTAAAGAAGTAGTAGTAGTGACTCAAGAAGGCTCAAATATGCTAACGCAGGAGGTAGGAGAATATTTAAATATAGTTCATCAATATTTACTTGTCTTCGAGGTAAAATAATGAAGCAAACTTTTGGATTATTAAAGTCCCTTTATTACTATTTTGTATCATCTTATAAAATATGGAACGTCAAACAACTCCAAGAAGATGATATTGTTTATGTGACTAAATCAAATGTTCAGATTGGTGTTTACCCTGGTAGCAAACCCGAGTCTCCTTACGACTTTATAGTTAGATTCAGAGAACCGAATAAACGTGAACGTACTCCTGCTCATGTCCATTTAATCGTAGAAATGTATGTTAAGCACGCTTATAACCCTTCCTTAACTTTGAAATTAAAAGAACACATATTAAAGATGTTCGAACACATAAAACCAGTAAATTCTTTTCCCCCGACTCTTCAATTCTTCAAACCAGAACATACTGAGCCATTCAAAGAATTAGATAGGGTTGGAGAATTTACTGTAGAGTTCTTACTCGTTGTTACTGAATTATTAGCAATACAAGAAAAAACAAATTACCCTGGGGGTTCTTTGACGGAAAGTTTGTATAGAGATTTTGCTGTGAAAGATAGATTTTCAGTTATTCAAAAGGCTGTTTTGAGAAGATTACGATAACTTAAAGTTCTTAATATACCTTATACGTTTCTACCAGTTTTACTATACCTACCCTAAGTCTAATTCTTCGAATATCGCTTTCATTAGTATAGGAAAGGCAACAGTAGCGTCACATAGGACTTCGGCATATCTACCACCTTCTTCGTAAGGTATAAACTTACCCCAACTTACTCCTTCAGAATAGGTACACCCTGACAACCCGCCCCAGTGAACAGGCTCAGGGCAAATCCTCACTCCATATTGAAATCTGGGTCTTTTAAGTTCAATACCGAGTCTTTCACAGGTGATGTCATAGTAAGGTCCGATTTGCTGTGCCCAGTTTCTCGGGACTCCACCGCCAATTGTAAATATTCCTAATCTTTTTGCTCTACTAATCAATCGTGCATAATGTTGTAGGTCAAGAAATGGATTGTAATTAGGAATTGCCCGAAACACTTCATCGGGGTCTAATTCTTTACCATCGTAACTCTGCAATGTTTTTTCCAGTGCTTTCTTCATAGCCCAGGTAGAGAAATCGAGTCCGAGTTCACTATCTGTAAAGGCAGGTATATAAACCGGTACATTTTTTCTATATGCACTTCTCAATATACCGGGACCATAGTCAAGATTTTCTAATTCTCTGCCGATGGCATAACAAAATTTATGTGAGCACCAGACTCCATCGTCAGGCTCAACAAATTCTAACACCCTTGTAACAGCTTCGCATACTTCATTAAGATTTTTTTCCATTTCGAGTGTGTCGTAAACTCTGTTATATCCTTTTTCGAACAGTTCTTTATCACTTACATTTGGATTCACTGCATAGTGTGTCAAGCCAAAGCTTTCAGTCAATCCGTGGGCCATCAATGCACCTGTTGCAACTATAGCCTGAACAAGCCCACGCTCTATCATTTCGGTTATAATGAGTCCCTGTTTAGCAACAGTCATTGCCCCTGATATTGTGAGTATAACAGTACAGTCTTCATCCTTAAACATTTGTAGAAGGACCTCAAAAGCTTCTCCTACCGTCCTACCCGTAAATGCAGTTTTACCCATCGCACGCACAAGGTCTCTGAAGTTCTTCACCTTGTTAAGGTCTATTGGCTCAAGAGGAGTCAAGCCATCTGTCCGGCCATCGTGCAATTTCCTTGGCATGATCATCTCTCCTCTCTCAAATGCTACATTGTTGATACTTTAATTGATTGGGAAGGGGCGAGTCAAAAAAACACTAACACCCCTTCCCTTCTTGCATAGAAGATTGACGTTAAAAAGGAACTATTACCTGTTAGCCATTGCAAAGGACTCTATGCGGGATATCTCACGCACGGGGTCCTCATCTACGACAAATCTTGGTAACTCTCGCACTGTGACATCACCGAGGTCAAGTTCCTCTTGGATGTACTTGAACACAAGGCGAGGGTCGGTTTTCCCGCAAGTGAAAATATCCATCGCAATGAGCCCGAGGTCTGCATAACTGTGCGCTGAGCAATGGCTTTCATCCAGCATTACCAAGGCGGCAAAACCTGGTGGTGAGTCACTCCCAAACTTGTAGCGCACCTGGGAGATAACGGTCGCGCCTGCCCTCTCCGCAGCCCGTGCCATAACATTCAGCACGAGTTTATCATTCAGGCATAAGTCGCGCGACACATTCCGACAATCAATAATGAGATGCATGCCCTTGTGCAATTCATAAACCCTCCTATTAAGTTGAAGGTTTAATTTGTTTTTATTGCCGCCTTACGCTGGTCGCTTCGCAAGGAGCTTAGGGCTTGGGGTCGGCATGTGTCGCCCTCCATATCACACAGAGATAGGAGGGTTTTTTAATTGTGTGAAATATTACTACATTTAATACGAAAAATCAAATTAAAAGTTACATTTTTTTTAAAATTTTTTCCATCAAAATTAAAAAAATTTGACCTACACAAACGTCTGAATTTATGCGGTTAATCTCAACATAGTCAAATTCAATTTTAGTGAGCAAAAATCTCTGACACCCAAAAAATTTTTAATTTGTCATAAATTTGTTAGAATTTATTTAATAAAATGTTTTCATTCCCCAAGCAATTCAATTTCAATTCTAACTCAACCAAGGAGGAGATAACGATATGAAAGACAAAAATAAAATAACCCGAAGAGCATTTATTGCAGTATCAACCTTGATGGGAACAAGTATTGCCTTTGCTAAGGATAAGCCTAATACAGCAAAGGTTGTCCCGCGAAAGATTTCACCTAACGAGAAACTTAATCTTGCAGGAATTGGTGTTGGAGGAAAAGGGAGAGAAGATATATTATCTTGCTCTCGTGAGAATGTTGTAGCGCTGTGCGATGTGGATTTAGATTATGCGAGCTACACCATTAAAAGACTACCCAATGCAAAAGTTTACCAAGACTTCAGAAAAATGTTCGACGAGATGGGCAAAGACATTGATGCAGTCACGATATCCACTCCAGACCATTCACACGCCTTGATTGCCTACACTGCTATGAAACTTGGTAAGCATGTATATGTTCAAAAACCTCTTACCCATACTATTGCTGAAGCAAAACTATTGCTACAGACTGCACGGGAGATGAAAGTAGCCACCCAGATGGGAAATCAAGGGCACTCCGGCGTAGGTGCAAGAGAAGTTTGCGAAATGATATGGACAGGAGCAATAGGTGAAGTAAAAGAAGTACATATATGGACCGATAGACCACGGGGTAGATGGCCTCAAGGCGTTGGTGAACCACTACCCGAACAACCAGTACCACCGTCAATGGATTGGAATTTATGGATTGGACCCGCACCCATGCGACCTTACAACAAAGGCTATGCTCCTCACAAATGGCGTGGCTGGATTGACTTCGGTTGTGGTGCTCTCGGTGATATGGGTTGCCACATAATGGACCCTGCATTCTGGGCTCTCAAGTTGGACAAGGCAACAGAGGTAGTTGTAGACATCGTCAAGCAAGAAGGTAGAAATAACCAAACTTACCCAGCCTGGTCTATAGTTAAGTATGAATTCCCCGCGAGGGAAGATATGGGACCTGTAACAATATACTGGTATGACAACGGCAACAAGCCAGAACGCCCAACGGATATTCCTGCTGAAGAAACTCTTGGCGATGGCGAAAATGGCTCCCTATTCATCGGTACTAAAGGATACCTCACAGCAGGCGAATACGGTGGTAAACCTAGACTATTACCCGAAGCAAGAATGAATGACTATAAAAAGCCCGACCCAATCCTTCCGAGAGTAAGTGGTTCAAATCATTACAGAAACTGGCTTGAAGCGTGCAAAGGTGGTGAACCCGCTTGTTCAAACTTCGAATACTCAGTACCACTAACTGAAGTAGTGTTGTTAGGTTGCATCGCACAAAGATTAGAGAGGAAACTAAAGTACAATTTCAAGGAAGGCAAATTTATAGGCGACGACGAAGCAAATCAACTACTAACCAAACCTTACCGCCCTGGCTTCGAACTCCCCGTGTAATAGTTAAAGACAAACATAAAAAACAAACAAGTTCTTCTTGTGGTGTTGAGAGATTTTACTATACTCCAAACAAACTATCGTGAATAGACATTTAGAACGTAGACATTTATCACTGGTTTTCGTATTGTTCGATTTCGTCTGGATACATATATTCGATAGAAATACCTGCTTGCTTAAACATTTCTTCGCTTTCTGCACCAGCGTGGTACCTTCGTTCACAGACGACTCTTTTGATTCCGCAGTTGATAAGTAGCATAGCACAGGTTCTGCAGGGTGTCATTTTACAGTAGAGGGTGCCACCTTCAATGCTTATGCCTAATCGGGCTGCCTGGCATATTGCATTTTGTTCTGCGTGGACTGTTCGTACGCAGTGTTGAGTTATGGTCCCATCTTCGTGGATTACTTTTTTCAACTGATGTCCGACATCATCACAATGTGGAAAGCCAACAGGAGAACCCACATACCCAGTTACAAGAATTTGTTTATCTCTTGCAATTACGCACCCACTTCTTCCTCGGTCGCAGGTTGCTCTTTTTGCTATTGCCCTTGCAACCTCCATAAAGTATTCATCCCACGAAGGTCTTTGATAAGAGCCCATATATCTACCTCCTAAAGATTTTCTGTCTTTATTCCGCACGGCAATAAATACTGCCATAAAATTTCTCTATTCAGCAAGTTTAATATGTGGGTTTTCATTTGGGGTTATTCTGGATACTTTTCAGATATATCTCTTTAATTCTCTTGAGTTCGTCGTGAAATCCCAAAAATTGTGTTTTCAACAATTTCTTTGCTCTGCGGTTATCAAGGGATACGTCCTTCGGGCGAGGTGCTCTATTAGGGTTATCGATGATATATGGTACGATGTATTTTTTATCCCAATTCATCTCATCGCAAATTAGATTTGCCATTTCGTATCTGGATACTCGGTCGTTTCCGGCGAGATGAATAATACCATCATAAGAGGATGAGATAGCCAGTTCTATAAGGGCTTTTGCTAAAGTTATAACATCTATTGGCGTTCTATACTCATCCTCAGGCATAGGAACTGACTTGCATTCTCTTATTCTTTGTTCCATTCGAGCCATAAAGGAATTACTTGCATATGGATATACGGGGAAGCCCATTACCAGTGCAATCCTTGCTATTACCTTAGATGTTTTCGCATTAAGAACTATCTTTTCCGCTTCTACTTTAGTTTTAGCATAGTAATTTAACGGGATAGGAATATCCTCTTCCTTATACATTCCTTTAGCACCATCGAAAACGGTGTCCGAAGAACAAAATAAAAATTTTGTGGAATGTTTTTCACATACTTCAAGCAAACACTTCGTAAGTTCAACATTAACATAATATGCTTTTGGTTTTTCTTTTTCGCATTGGTCAATATCCGCCATAGCAGAGGTATGTATAAGTGCGGTAGGCATAACTTCGTCTATAATCTTCATCCATTCTTTCGAAGATTCGGAGTTTGTAGTAATCCATTTTACATTGGAGGGGAAATCTATAGGGGGTTTATCTTTTCTCGAAATAGCATAGACATCACAATGGGGGGGGATATTCATTAAGATATGCCCCGCTACAAAACCACTTGCACCGGTAATTAATATACGCATACGACACTTCTCAATGCACTGTAGGCTTTGTGTATCACTTTAATATACTACGCCCAAGAGATTCTTACTGTTGCATCTGAAGGGCAAACTAATTTTAGCAAATTGGGTTTATAATCCCAATTGATTACCCCATCTACGGTAGAGGGCTTATTTGGTGTGAATATTTCCATTTCTATCTGTGTGGGTCTACTCCCTTTAACCTTGAAGGCATACTCTTCTGAGGACTTTTTAAGTTCTTCTATAAAGTCTACATTCCATACTTTAGAAATAAAGTATTGCGTTTTATGCCCCGTTAGTGGTGCGAGTACAGTAGCAGGTAGGTAGTTTGCAAAGTTAGCTCGCGGACTACTTATATGTATTTCAGAAGCATTTTGCCAACCTACGGAATTCCTTATTTGGAATTCTATACCTTTCTCTTCAATGAGGTAGGTAATCAATCCTGAGCCCTGCACTTTTGTTGTAACCACAAATCTCGATATGTTTGGTAGATTAATATCTACCGATGAGTACTCTCCTCCTTTTAATACACCGTTATAAGAAAACATCTTGTCCCCAATTTGAATTGCAGGATTTTTTGAATAAACCTCTGTAGTATCAGGTTGAATTTGCCATAGTTCAACTCTTACGCCTTCTCCTGTATTTTTGAAAGAACATTCAGCGGAGAGAAGGATTTGATAGTCTGACTCCTCGTTATTATAAATGTTATTCACACTAATTGGTGGGACCTGAAAACTGGATGTGATTTCATTGTAATCTTCTTTAAGCAAGATATCCTCACTTCTTGTTTCTACAATCAATGTGCCATCGCTTCTATGAATTCGCCATACAATCGATACTGTAGTGTCTTGAGAGTATGCCTTCGCCCGAAGGTAGGCTTTATATTTCTTGCCTGGTGCGGTAGGGTAATAGCAGTGTTTTGCGTCCCCCCTCCTTGGAGAGATAATGCCAGCACATCCTGATACAGGGGTAAGCAGAATCCCCGGATTGGTCCATTTCCATTGGTCTTTATCTTTGGCTCTAATTTCTGTAATCTCCATAGCAGGGAGCATTTTCCCGCCTGTGGGTCTTTCCCCATAAGCGGTAAAATCATTGTTTTCGTTGAAGGACTTGTCATCCACACCCATAAAGTAAACTTTTGCATTCAATTCACTACCTATATAATGACGGTAAATGGGAATCTTTTGTCCGTCACGACTAAGCCCTACTCCGTAGGCTACTGAAGAGGGCTCATCAGGGTTGTAAGAAGTCGGCACATTTAATTCATATCGCAACTTAGCATAACTCGCGTTAAGTTCATCAAAAAACTTTTCTTCATCACAATTCCAGGCACGAATAATAAGACCTTCTTTATCAACTTCAAAGTAAATTCCGCCAAGTCTCTCGCCACCAAACATTTCTTTTGGTGGAAATCCACCAAATCTTCCATTAGAGACGAATACCTTTTGCCATCTTTCCACAATTTCCCAGGTATGATTATGTCCGTGACACCAGGCTATCACTTGTGGATGCTCTCTAAGCAAAGCGATTACTTTGTCGGAGTTTGCAATAGTCCTGTAGCCGGTGTCGTCATGGGGGCAGGTAGTACCTTTTAGAGAGTTATGTGAGAAAATTAATGTGGTATACGATTTATGCACATTTAGGTCTAACTTAACCCATTCAAGTACTTCATTAGATATGTAATTAGCCCCCATTAACTGCGGTAGAGAAATAAGATGTATACCTTTAATGGTGAGGCTATAGTATGGTCGAGCGGGTATGCTACCCATTCTACACGCAAGAGTTTCAGAATTGAACTTATTATTATGGGAAATTTCGTGATTACCTGGCACATACATTAATGGCACCGTAGAACAACCTTCTGAAATAACCTTCACCCACTCAGCGAGGTAAGATTCAGATGAGGTATTGTGATAAGCATCACCGGTGTCTATAAGTATGTCCAGATTGGGAAACTTCTCCAAAATCTTCTTTAGATTTTTCTTTATGATATTTGAATCTGGCTGTTTTGGACTATCCCAACCAAAGTGTATGTCCGATACTATAAATCCTGAAAACTTGTTTGATTCAGGTTTATCCCTAACTATAGAAAACACTGCTTCGGTAAGAGGATTTGCTACGGAGACAAGAAAAATTGAGTTCTTGAGAAAACCTCTTCTGGAAATCTGATTATTTTCTATGTTCATAAAGGTTCCTTGCTCAGTTGGGATTTCACTAACCAGTTCACTATTTTAATAAACACATTGCACAACCAAAAGTTCCGCGACCTCAATCTCGTGTCCAAATAGTAAGATTTTTAAGGTCCCTTTCCCTCGCCGGAAGAAAAGTTACGGCGAGGAAGAAGGCTATTAAGAATAGTATTGCGTGCCCTACAATACCTGCGTAATAAGTATCAATAGGTTGAGCAAGAAAAGAACTAACCTTGTCTGAAAGGCCAAGGCTAAGGAATAAGTCCTTATTAATAACCTTAAGTTCTATCAGTGATATATAAGTTGAAAAGATGATGGTAATAATAATACCCACTCCGACAGACCTGCCATCACCTCTGGTTGTCATGAATCCAAGAATATACAAACCCAGAAGTCCTCCACCAGTCACAGCGGCG